>JAYWCL010000047.1:0-17492 GCA_043780595.1 Limnoglobus sp. | reverse complement strand
GCCAAAATCGGACGTAAGTCGTTGGTGTGTTAGCTACATTCCGCAATTCGGGAGTGAGTTCGCGGAGGGGTGGGTGGTAAGTGCCGAAACCACTTTCCTACTACCCGACGCCGCCACGATTGGAACCATGCCGAAATTGGGTACGGGAGTGTATGGGAATCGAACTCACCACGAAAACCCCTGATAATGCCCCACTTCCCCTACAACGCGGCGCAGAATCCGGCGCACTCGTCCTAAACGACCCCGATTTGTCATTGCTCCTGCAAGCGTGGGCAACACTGCCCCAACCAATCAAAACGGGAATTCTCGCGATGGTTCGGGCCTCGGGCGAATGAGTTGCGGACCCGTCTACGCTGTCTACGTCTACGGTATTGCCAAACTCAGCGGGAAAAGACCATTACCGTAGACATCGACCCCGATTTGTCATTGCTCCTGCAAGCGTGGGCAACGCTGTCCCAACCGATCAGAGCGGGGATCCTCGCCATTGTTCAGGCATCGGGCGGATGAAGTGTATTTTGACCCGTCTACGCTGTCTACGTCTACGGTATTCGAAACTGAGCAGCAAAAGACCATTACCGTAGACGGCGTCGAATCAGCGACTTTGCGTAGAACAATTCGGACTCCTGCCAACTCCCCGAATCTCACGGTTACCGTCCATGGCGCGTATTTACGACAACATCGAACAGTCGTTGTTACCCGCGTTACGGCAGACGCTTGCGGGTGCCGACCGAGCCGATTTCTGCGTTGGCTACTTCAATCTGCGTGGTTGGAAACAGATCGACGACGCCATCGAACGTTGGAACGGCTGCCCCGGCCATTGCGTTCGCCTGCTCGTCGGGATGCAGAAACTGCCGCAAGACGAGTTGCGTACCGACCTGCACATCATCCCGACCGACGACACAATCGACAACGCGGACGCGACCCACAACCTCACGTTTTCCGGTTTACGACAGGAGCGCCACTGCTTTCGCTGACGCTTTCCGTTGCCAAAACACCCCGTCATGACGGCCTTTGTTCTCGCGAAGATACTTTCGGAACCGTTTCTTGTAACGAAACGTACGCCTACGTCAATAACTGGGAAGAGCAATGTTCGCCAATGGAAAAACAGCTTCTACGGACGTTGACTGGGGAACTGACACCGGATCAACTTGCTAAAGAATTAAAAGTTGATATCAGCACAATATATAAACGAACAAAGCTGTTTCGCGTGAAAGCCCAGCGTGAACTCCAGGAGATCGCCCCGTGAAAATAGAATGCGTCTTCCCCGCCCACGGCGACCGCATACCGATCGACCACAATTACCCGTTGTATGCGGCGCTGTCGGCATTGGTGCCCGCGTTCCACGATGCGGGTAGTCATTTGCGCTTCGCCACGATTACCGGCGAACCCGATGGCGATGGCCATCTGCGGCTGACCGAGCATTCGTGTTTGCGCGTACGGCTAATGGATGACGCGATTCGCACGATCCTCCCGCTCGCCGGGAAGCGCCTAGAGATCGCCGGGCACCAGATCCGGTTCGGCGTGCCCTCGGTGCGAACGCTCATCGCCGCGCCGCGATTGTTCGCCCGCATCGTCACGTTTAAGGATGCCGACACCCCCGATTCGTTCCTGACGACGGCACGGAAAAAGCTGGCCGAAATCGGCATTGCCGGCGAAGCCGAATTGCCGATCCACCTCGTCGGCGAGCGAGCGGGCGAACCACAGCGCAAGATCGTCCGCATCAAAGGCATCGCCATCGTCGGCTACTCGCTGCTGGTCTCCGAACTCTCCGCAACCGACTCGATCGTGCTGCAAGAGCAAAGCCTCGGCGGCCGCACGCACATGGGGTGCGGCTACTTCGTGCCATTCCGGGAGCCGAGATCATGACAACTCTTTGGGGCAAATACTACACCACCGGGATTACACTTCTCCGCCACACGGAGCATGTCGTACAGGCTGGGAACGCCTTGTTCGGCACCGCCGAAATACCGACGCGATTGGGCGTGTGCTGGCTGCGGTTCTTCAAATTGCCCGAGACGGAATGGCCGCGATTCTACTGGAACCTGCTCGCGGCCGAACTGCTGCACGATTGGGGCAAAGCCAACGATGGAATGCAAAGAGTCCTGACTGGCAAAGGCGAACAAGCGATCCGCCATGAGCACTTCAGCGCTCTGCTCATCGGCTTGCCGGAAGTGACCGCGTGGCTGAAAGGGAACGCCCAACTCGATGTGCCGCTGATCTTGTCGGCAGTATTGACGCACCATTTGAAAGCATCAGCTAGTAGGGATGGTTGGGCCAATGCGGATCGTGGCTCGCGGATTTCATTGCAAGATCGCAATGGGCAATTTGCAGAACTGGTACGAACGACGGGAGAAACGCTTGGTTTAGGAGAACTGGATATCTCGAAAGTGCCCGAACATTGGAATGTGGGGAGGTTGCCGCACGATATCCGGGAACACCGAGAGCGGATTCAAGGAAGCCTGTTGGCACCGATTCAGCGACTGTCGGTTGACACCCGCCGTATGTTGATGGCCGTCAGGGCCGCGTTGATCGTCGCGGATTCGGCCGGGTCGGGCTTTGCAAGAACAGGGCTACCCGTTGGAAAGACGGTGTGGACACAGTTCGTCGATCGCGAACCTTTAACGAACCAGTACATCAACGAAAAAATCATTGACAAGCGAATCGCACAGGTCAAAGCGGCTGGGAAATGGGTTGATCGCGGCGATGGGAAAAAGGGTTGGAATGACTTTCAACTTGCTTGCGACACGCTTCCGGATCGCGCCTTGTTGCTCGCGCCGTGTGGCAGTGGGAAGACTTTGGCCGCATGGCGTTGGATCGCGGCGCAGGCTAAAAATCGCCCGGTTGGACGAGTGCTGTTCCTGTACCCGACTCGCGCCACGGCGAAGGAAGGGTTCCGCGATTACGTGTCGTGGGCACCCGGAGCGGATGCGGCTTTGATGCACGGCAACGCCGCGTTCGATTTGCAAGGAATGTTCGACAATGACCCGCGTGATGGACACAAATACGAAGCGGATCGTCGACTCTTCTCGCTCGGCTATTGGCCGCGACGGGTTTTCTCGGCCACCGTCGATCAGTTCCTCGGATTCCTTCAACACGGCTACGGGCCGGTGTGCATGTTGCCGATTCTCGCCGATTCGGTCATCGTCATCGACGAGGTTCATAGCTTCGATCGGCACATGTTTACCGCGTTAAAGGACTTCCTCAAAAACTTCAAAGTGCCAGTACTGTGCATGACGGCGACGCTCCTCAATGACCGTCGCGAAGCCTTGATCGGCTGCGGACTAGAGGTTTCGGGTGCTCCCCCCGAAGATTTGAAAGCGATCTCGGATACACCGCGGTACACGCTCACACACGTTGGGACACGAGAGAATGCGTTCGAAGCTGTCAAGAAAGCTCTGAATAAAAAGAAGCGGGTGCTGTGGGTAGCGAACACTGTGAAACGCTGCCACGAAATCACCGCAGAGTTCGCCGTTAGCCCCGACAAAATGGCGACATCCGAAGGAACACCCGTTTATTGCTATCACAGCCGTTTCAAGCTGATCGACCGCATTGACCGTCACGACGGAATCGTGTCGGCACTCAAGGATGGCCAACCGAGTGCTCTCGGGGTAACGACGCAAGTCTGCGAAATGAGCCTCGACCTCGACGTCGATTTACTCGTCACCGAAGAGTGCCCGGTCACGTCGCTGATTCAGCGGATGGGACGTTGCAATCGAGATCGCAACGCTCGCCCCCTGACGACTTCCGGTACGGTACTGGTCTACAAACCCGAGTCTGAAAGCCCCTACACTCCGGACGATCTGAAAGGCTTCGACGAATTCTTGGGCAAGACGATCGATCGTCCGCTCAGTCAGACCGATCTGGAATCCACCCTCGATGGACTGAAGGAAACGCCGCCGTGGCTCGGAGACAACATCACCATGTTCCTGGCCAGCGGTGCATATGCAGTCGGTCCGAAGTCCGACGATGAAGATGCGAACACGTTCCGTGAGGGAAACGATTTCAATCGCCCAAGCGTGCTGCCGGACGAACTCAATGAATATTGGGCCGCCGCGGAAGAATTGCGACCGGGTTTCGTACTGCCAGTTCCGAAGAAACTCGCGCGGAACCGCGATGACGAAAACGACCCGAAGCATACCCGGCTGCCGAAGTACCTGGGTGTGGCGAGCGGCGGACATTATCACCAATCGGTCGGCTTCTGCGACCTACCGATCACCGAATGGGGAGCAAAGTAATGGCCAAGGCAAAACCACCGGAAACGGTGACAATTACATACGACCTGTTCGACCTGCCGACCGCCCAACACAAGGCCGGGCTGGCAGGGCTGCTGCTGCAAATTGAACATATGGAAGAGCGAAAACTACTCTGTCCGTCAATCGTCGAAATGACCTCGACAACAGCGACAATCGCGTTCACAGCGGATTCCGTGAAAACCATAATGGACCACCTCTATGATGCTGAACCAGTTGTCGTGAGGGTTAAACAAAAATGGGCGAATGCAAAAGAAATTAAACCGAGCGTAGAGATCGAAGAAGAGATTGTGGAGAAGGGTAAAGACGGTAAGCCGCGTATCAAGAAAGTCAAAACCAAATACTTTTTCCACGAGCAAGTGCAGCCGACCGGCCATTTTCTGAAGCAGTATCTTCCCAAAATGGATCCGCAAAAGGACTGGCATAAACTTTGGCGAGACATGTTATGGGCGATACCGCGGGGTAATCCTCAGAGCCGAGATGGATTCGAACAACGGGCCAAACAGAAATCTTGCAAAGAAGGCGAAACAGCCTGGGATGATTTATTGAAACTCGTTGCCAAGCGTGAAAAGAACGTATTTCACACATCTCAGGTAGCCGGTTCGCTATGGCTCGGTGCGCAAGCGGTCAACGCGGAGAGTATCGCGTTCGAGGGGCGAGTCGAACAAACGTTGCTGCTGCACTTTTGGCCGCTCGTCGTTCAGATTTTCGTGCCCGCAGTGCTCAAGGTCGATCGCAAAGACGGCAAATTGGAGGTGAAATCGGAATTCGTAGGTTACGTACTCGCAATCCCGGAAATAGCCGACCTCGTTCAATTCCAGCAGGAATACAAGGTTATGCTGGGTGGTCTCGGGGAAGAGATACGCGGTTTCCGGCCTGCGCAGGCAGTGATTGATTTGCCAGCAGAAGGGGCTCTCTCTTTTCTCGCACACCTCGGTACCCAGAAAGCCGCCGGGTCGGAAGTGAGGTATTCGATCAGTTCCGTCGAGTATCTGCATCAAGTCAAAATCGGCAATAACATCAAAACTCAAGCGGCAGGCCGAGTCGACCTTCACCCAGGTTTGATCGAAGACTATGAGCGAATCATCGGTAACTACGCCAATCCGCTCTTTCGCCGCGGGCTGATGCACGCCTTACTCGACAACAAACCTTGGTTCCAACCGTTCGGCAAACTGTTCGCCGAATGGGATGTATCGTTTTTTGTCCCGACCGACGCATCACCCAAACTCTCGTGGTTTTGGGCAGATGCTCGGAAGTACTTACGCCAATTGGAGACTCGTGTGAAAGATTCCATTCCCGACGCACCACCGGATGAGGACGAGATCCTTGCAAATACAGTCAACCGACTGGTCTACCGTTATTTGACCGCAAGAATCGAAGCGGCTGGGGTCGCAAAAACACAATCCGATACCGGCGAAGCCCGTCGAAAACTGGCAGAACGCCTGTTTCTCGAACTCCGATCGCGGCGAGAGCAGGCGTTCGTGGATCACTTCACGAACACCTTCTTCAGCGTTCCGCAATATCTCGGCCAGAAGCCGGCCCCCAAAATGTTTGAGCGAATCGCAAAAGCGTTGTTCGATCGCTCTGAAGACGTCAAAACTCTCACACTCATGGCCCTGTCTGCAAACGGCTGGGTCGCCACCACGAAGAAGGAAAAAGTCTAATGAATCTGTTCGCCACCGTCCTGACATACCCGGCCCCATCCGCGAACTATCGCGGCGAGTCGGAACTCAATCGCACCGTCATTCAAAAGGTGACCGATGGCAAGTTCGATTTCCCGATCTTCTCACCAGAAAGTATGCGAAATGCGCTGCGGGAAATCCTCGCCGAGTATGGCCTGCCTGCCAATCGGACTCGTCTGCACGACGAAGAGCAACTCGCGGTGAAGTTCGCCGACTTGCCGAATCCGGATGCCTACGCAGATGACTACTTCTTCGGCTATCTCGTAGCGGCCGGCCCCGCAGATCGAAAAAAGCACCTTGCGACTATCGCGGAGAAGCGGGGAAAAGAGTCCGCGAAGGCGTTTACGTTCAAGCGAGATTCGGTTCTGCGGATGAACTTGGCCAAAGCGTTAGAGCCCTACCGCCACAACGCCATCTTCACGCAGTCGCCGTTGTCGGTTCAAGAAAGTGCCTACCAAAACTCGACATCGTCGGCGCTACTCCACCGCGAAACGGTCGTCTCGGGATTCCAGTACCCATTCGCCTTAAGCCTCGGCGACTGTCAGCCGAAGGCGGAGTGGACCAAGAAACTTCTTCAAGCCATCGGCGAACTGAACGGCGTCGCTGGCAACCACGCTCGCAGTTACTTTGAGATGGCTCCAGCAAGCATCGTCGTCCGGCTCACCAAGCAACTCGTAGCGGGGTACCAGACGTACTGCTTTAAGGCCGACGGTACGCCGCCCGATGTGGTACTCGACATTCTTCACGGCGATTTCGGAGACAAAGATGGTAAAACGACGGAGTTTTATCTCGGTGGCGAAATCGTTAAACGAGGACTTTCGGAAAAGCAAATCGAAGAATTGAAGGCCAAGGGCGTCACACTCGACCGCGATCCGCGCAAGCTCTTGGCCACCGTTGCCAACAAGTTTCTCGGAGGCAAATGATGCTCTGGCTTTACGTCGAAGCGCCGTTCGCCGTTTGCCGGACGTTCACCGCCGGCTGGTATCGGCCGACGGCTACGTTCCTCACGCCATCGGCCGCATATGGCCTGATTCTCAACTTCGCTGCCATCGAAAGCCGCCTGCGCGAAGGCGAAGATGGTCACGATGGGAAAACCCCTTCGTCGCTGACGGCGAGCGGATTACCGGCGATGAAACTCGCCCTTGGGGCGGCGGCGGAAAATCGTCAGGGCGATCCGATTGATTTCGACCATGCGTTTCCCCGCGTGCAATCGGTGTATCAACAGTTGCACAACTATCCTGTCGGCGCATCCGGGAAGGAACGCGCGGAGGATTGCAAAGGCAACAAGTACAACATCACCCCCGTTCGCCGCGAGTTTTTATCCGGCTTGCGCGCCGTCATCGGAATCGATTCCGACGAAGGCACACTCGAACGCATTCGTCGCGGTTTGGCGGGAGAGTTACCGCGGTACGGCGTGCCGTTCCTTGGCGATAACAACTTCTTGCTAGATCGTGCCGAAGTACTGAACGATCCGATGCTCGCTTATTGGTACAGGCCCGTCACCGAGGCAGATATCGGGCCGCAACAGCGAACCGCCCGCCTGACGATCGCCATCGACCGAGCCGATCTTTCACGCACGACGAGTCAACTGTTCGCACCGACACGAGAATTTACATTCAACCCTCCCAAAGAAGCATGGACGAAGATCTCGCACCCCTAACCTCAACACCCACAGTTCTATGTTCCCCCTACCCTTACTCGACTCGCACGCTCCGGCGTTGCGGGTGGAGAGTCTGCACGCGCTCGCTTACTGCCCGCGGTTGTACTACTTCCAGGAAGTCGAACGCATTTCCGTACCGCACGAAAATGTCTTTGCCGGACGCCAACTCCATGCCGCTCTCGAAGCCGACGATGAAGGCGAGTCGACGCAGCTCGAACTCGCTTCGGATTCGCTTGGGCTTTTGGGCAAGGTCGATTGCCTGAAACGGCGCGATGGCTCGTATGTGCCGTACGAACACAAACGTGGGCGGAACGCCAAAGATGAGGCGGGCCAACTGGCGGCGTGGCCATCGGACCGGCTGCAAATCATCGCGTATACCGTGCTCCTCGAAGAAACCTTCGGCCAAACGATCCCCGAGGGGCGCGTACGCTATCACGCGACGAATGTCACGGTGCGCGTCCCGATCGACGAGGCGGCACGGGCCGACTTGCAAACCGCAATCGTCGAGGCGCATCGGCTCCGCGAATCGTTGGAACGCCCGCCGATCACCGAGAACGGGCGACTGTGCGAGAAGTGTTCGCTCGCCCCCGTTTGCCTTCCCGAAGAAGTCAGACAGGATCGCGACCCCGAACGCGACCCCGTGCGATTATTCCCACCGGATCGCGACGGCACCACGCTCCACGTCGTCGCGCAAGGAACCTCGATCGGCATCAGTTACGATTCGCTGGTGGTGAAGCCGCGCGAAGGCCCCGTCGTGAAGCACCCGGCACGCGGTATCGACACCGTCCTTTTGCACGGCTTCAACCAAATCAGCACGCAGGCGATTCGCAAGTGCGTCGAGCACGGCATCGGCGTCCATTGGCTCAGCGTGTCCGGGCACCACACCGCGAGTTTGGTACCGACGGCGGGGCAGGTGCAACGCCGCATTCGCCAATATCACGCGCTGACCGACGAGGACACATGCCTGCGTTTGGCAAAGATGCTGGCGGCGGCAAAAGTCGAAGGGCAGTATCGCTACCTCATGCGTGCGAGCCGTGGCGATGAGGAATCTCGCACCGAGATCCAACGCTCGCTCGATGGGATTCAACCGCTTCTCAGCCAGATTGCGAATGTGGCGAACCGCGATTCGCTACGCGGTTTGGAAGGGTCCGCCGCCGTGCATTACTTCGCCGCCGTCCGCAAACTGCTCGGTTCGCAAGTTCACGAAGGGTTTCATTCGGAAAGCCGGTCGCGCCGCCCCCCGCAAGATCGCTTTAACGCGTTACTGAGTTACGGCTACGGAATGCTCCATACCGCAGTCATGCGCGCGTTATTGGCCACCGGTCTCGAACCGGCACTCGGGTTCTTTCACACGCCACGCTCGGCGGCCTATCCACTCGTGCTCGATCTCATGGAACTCTTCCGCGTCACGCTGTGGGACATGCCGATGATCGGTTCGCTCAATCGCGGACAGTGGGATCCGGATGCGGACTTCAGCGTCACGCGAACGAAAGTGTGGCTCTCCGATAACGGACGCAAGAAAGCGATCGGCCTCTTCGAAGATCGCCTGCAAGAAAACTGGAAGCACCCCGTGCTGAACTATTCGCTCAGTTACGGACGCACCATCGAACTCGAAGCCCGACTGCTCGAAAAGGAATGGACCGGCGAACCCGGACTGTTCGCCCGAAGCCGGTTGCGCTAAACCGCAGGGGTGCCACATGATCGATACAAAATGGTGGCTGATCGGCTACGACGTTCGCGATCCGGATCGTTTGCGGAAATGCGCGAAGCACATGGAAGGTTACGGCGTCCGCGTGCAGTATTCCGTATTTCGCTGCTGGATGACGCGCCGCGAAGTCGAACGATTACGGTGGGAGTTAACCGAACTCCTGAAACCCGAAGACGACGTGATGCTCATTCCGTTATGCAGCCACTGTGTATCGGGCATCGTTGGCATACACGGAATCGATCGCCCACCCGACTGGACCGACGAACCGCGACGCCACGAAATCGTCTGAAAGCGTGCAATCATGCACCAAGGGATGTCGAAATCGAATCGGCCCCATTTGACGCGAAACTCCAAACCACGTAAGGTTTTAGTGATCTTTGACAACATGTGCAGATGCATGAAAAGCCGGTTCGCAAGGGTTTTTGTTAGGTTTTCCGCGCGTTTCCGGGTGAAAGTTTCGGCCAGGGAGTGTACGATAACAGAGATACGTGAAAGTGAGGTACTTAATCGACTGCATTGCAAGCACTTACGGCGGGAGCGGTGTCGAAATCAGTGTCGCCTTCGGGCGTTGAGCACACAAGGCCCGCGCATCATTTGAGAAGTCGAGAAGGTGTCGAAATCAGTGTCGCCTTCGGGCGTTGAGCACCTGATCTTGATTTCCGCGCCTTGCAGCGCGGGAGTGTGTCGAAATCAGTGTCGCCTTCGGGCGTTGAGCACATGCGGAATTGAAGTCGTCGAAAGACGTGGCACGCCGTGTCGAAATCAGTGTCGCCTTCGGGCGTTGAGCACACGCACAACGATGCAAAACTTCGGCGGGCAGAAAGTGTCGAAATCAGTGTCGCCTTCGGGCGTTGAGCACAACAGTAGCCATGCGGAACGCCCGTTCCTGATGACGTGTCGAAATCAGTGTCGCCTTCGGGCGTTGAGCACCACGGCGAAGCACCTGCCGGACTATATCTCGTTCGTGTCGAAATCAGTGTCGCCTTCGGGCGTTGAGCACATGGACGTTGAGGCGGTCCGGATGGCGATCCTCAGTGTCGAAATCAGTGTCGCCTTCGGGCGTTGAGCACCCCTGGATCTTCGGGATCGCCGCCTTCGCCCGCTCGATGTGTCGAAATCAGTGTCGCCTTCGGGCGTTGAGCACTGAGAGTCAGAGGCCATATTTTTTCGGGAACCGCATGTGTCGAAATCAGTGTCGCCTTCGGGCGTTGAGCACCGGAGTCAATCGCGTTATTGCAAGAGTGGTTCGGCTATGTGTCGAAATCAGTGTCGCCTTCGGGCGTTGAGCACGCGCACCGAGCAATTTCACCGCGTCCGCTTTCGAGGTGTCGAAATCAGTGTCGCCTTCGGGCGTTGAGCACCACGTAATCGAGACGCGGCCCGGCGTGATGGAGTGGTGTCGAAATCAGTGTCGCCTTCGGGCGTTGAGCACGACTGAAAAAAGCGCTGGCGGACAGTTCTCGCGAGGTGTCGAAATCAGTGTCGCCTTCGGGCGTTGAGCACGACTTCTTCGCGCCATTCGTCGCCCCTGGCGTCTCAGTGTCGAAATCAGTGTCGCCTTCGGGCGTTGAGCACAAGGACGTGGACTTGCGAAAAGAGCCTGTTATCGTGGTGTCGAAATCAGTGTCGCCTTCGGGCGTTGAGCACACGCGAGATTGTCTCGCGAAATTATCGCGGTCCCGGTGTCGAAATCAGTGTCGCCTTCGGGCGTTGAGCACCTCATCGGTTGGCCACACGACTGCGCTACGACTCGTGTCGAAATCAGTGTCGCCTTCGGGCGTTGAGCACCACATGCCGTACCCATCGACGCGAGAACCGATATTGTGTCGAAATCAGTGTCGCCTTCGGGCGTTGAGCACGGCACGTTCGCACTCGTTTCATGGAGTTGGATCGTGTCGTGTCGAAATCAGTGTCGCCTTCGGGCGTTGAGCACATACAAAGTGCCGTTTCCATAGCAAGTGGCCTTCCGTGTCGAAATCAGTGTCGCCTTCGGGCGTTGAGCACTATGTTGACCATGTGGCGGATGATGCTTGCAGGCAGTGTCGAAATCAGTGTCGCCTTCGGGCGTTGAGCACCGAACACCGCACAGCCGGTCAAGGATCGCAAGAAAGGTGTCGAAATCAGTGTCGCCTTCGGGCGTTGAGCACAGAATATCATTATCTTCGGCGTATGCGGTCTCCATATGTGTCGAAATCAGTGTCGCCTTCGGGCGTTGAGCACTCACCCTCAACGGTGCCCTCGGCATCGTGGTAGGAGTGTCGAAATCAGTGTCGCCTTCGGGCGTTGAGCACGCATCGAGTTCAGGCTCCAGCGACCGCCTTTTCGTGGTGTCGAAATCAGTGTCGCCTTCGGGCGTTGAGCACGCGAACTTCTTTCGCGAATTGCGGGCATACTTGCGTGTCGAAATCAGTGTCGCCTTCGGGCGTTGAGCACATTGCACGCACTACAATGCCATAGCTCACTCCGAGTGTCGAAATCAGTGTCGCCTTCGGGCGTTGAGCACCGGATAGTTCTGCTTCCGTCGTCGTGTCGTTCGCGGTGTCGAAATCAGTGTCGCCTTCGGGCGTTGAGCACTCCCACGAACGGATCGGACACGCAGGCGGCGACCGTGTCGAAATCAGTGTCGCCTTCGGGCGTTGAGCACAAGGGTTCCCACCACCACCGGCACCGCCACCGCCACGTGTCGAAATCAGTGTCGCCTTCGGGCGTTGAGCACCTCATCGCAATCGCGTTTGACGACCGAATATCCGTGTGTCGAAATCAGTGTCGCCTTCGGGCGTTGAGCACTTCAAGAGCGCTTTGGGTAAAGTAGTAAACCCGGTGTGTCGAAATCAGTGTCGCCTTCGGGCGTTGAGCACCCGCAATGTCGTGCGCCGACGCCAGAATTGCATCGGTGTCGAAATCAGTGTCGCCTTCGGGCGTTGAGCACATGATGAGCGACTTTGACCCAACGGCACACAGGCCGTGTCGAAATCAGTGTCGCCTTCGGGCGTTGAGCACCCATAATCGGTGAAACAGCATTCGAGGGTCATGCCGTGTCGAAATCAGTGTCGCCTTCGGGCGTTGAGCACATGAGTGCGGAGTATTTGTCCTTCGAGTCCTGCGAGGTGTCGAAATCAGTGTCGCCTTCGGGCGTTGAGCACCTCGGATCGCACTCTACGAGGAATTCCTTGTTGCATGTGTCGAAATCAGTGTCGCCTTCGGGCGTTGAGCACCGGTGTGCGTACGTCATCGAGGAACTGCTGACGAAAGTGTCGAAATCAGTGTCGCCTTCGGGCGTTGAGCACTTGGGCGAGGGGGATGAACCGCCCGACAATTCGCCAGTGTCGAAATCAGTGTCGCCTTCGGGCGTTGAGCACCGGCTACGGTAGTCACAAACGCGAACCTTACGGGCGAGTGTCGAAATCAGTGTCGCCTTCGGGCGTTGAGCACCGACGGCGAACCCTTCGTGCGTGGCGTCAACCACCGTGTCGAAATCAGTGTCGCCTTCGGGCGTTGAGCACTTGTGGTGCCCGACGTTTGAACACGCGGCATCCGGTGTCGAAATCAGTGTCGCCTTCGGGCGTTGAGCACACCTGCGTGTCGTTGTAAGCGGGGAATTTGTCCAGGTGTCGAAATCAGTGTCGCCTTCGGGCGTTGAGCACGTGAAGCAGTGGATGTGGCCGAAGGCGGCGGTCAAGTGTCGAAATCAGTGTCGCCTTCGGGCGTTGAGCACGCGAAATCGGCGACTGCTCCGCTTGGTCGCGTGCGGTGTCGAAATCAGTGTCGCCTTCGGGCGTTGAGCACTCGGACCACGTTCTGGCCGTCCCCACCACGCCGGTACCGTGTCGAAATCAGTGTCGCCTTCGGGCGTTGAGCACCCGAAGATGACGCCCAGGGCGCGGTCGATCTTCAACGTGTCGAAATCAGTGTCGCCTTCGGGCGTTGAGCACCATTCGGCGTCAGTCGCGCCGTGCGGTTCGAGAACGTGTCGAAATCAGTGTCGCCTTCGGGCGTTGAGCACCGTGCCCCCCAACCGCCGTTTCTCAACTGCGTGAGTGTCGAAATCAGTGTCGCCTTCGGGCGTTGAGCACTCTTCGCAGACGCATTCCGCAAGCGAGTGTTTCGTGGTGTCGAAATCAGTGTCGCCTTCGGGCGTTGAGCACAACGTGCGGCCACTCGATCCGCTTGCGTTCGCATCGTGTCGAAATCAGTGTCGCCTTCGGGCGTTGAGCACTGTTCGTGCGGTGCGGCCTGACGATCGACGACTTGGTGTCGAAATCAGTGTCGCCTTCGGGCGTTGAGCACCAACAGAGGAGCGACCTGGCGACGATCCAGGGCAAGGTGTCGAAATCAGTGTCGCCTTCGGGCGTTGAGCACATCCGACGGCGGCCGTGATAGTGGCGAGACAGCCGTGTCGAAATCAGTGTCGCCTTCGGGCGTTGAGCACCATCGTACGACCCGTTTGCATGAGGTTAGCCCGTGTCGTGTCGAAATCAGTGTCGCCTTCGGGCGTTGAGCACGTCAATATTGGGGGATTGGTCAACCGTTGTATCGAGGTGTCGAAATCAGTGTCGCCTTCGGGCGTTGAGCACGACGGTTCACAATGTACTTGCGATAAGCCAACCCAGTGTCGAAATCAGTGTCGCCTTCGGGCGTTGAGCACACTCCCGCAGCAGCCTACGCCACGACAACCGCAGGCGTGTCGAAATCAGTGTCGCCTTCGGGCGTTGAGCACTCGTTGAACCGACCGAAAGTATCTCGCGCGGTCGAGTGTCGAAATCAGTGTCGCCTTCGGGCGTTGAGCACCGATTCTGCCACGACACCGGCAACCGCATCAACCCGTGTCGAAATCAGTGTCGCCTTCGGGCGTTGAGCACGAAGCGATGCCGTGGGGCAAATCGCTAGGCGACCGTGTCGAAATCAGTGTCGCCTTCGGGCGTTGAGCACCCTTCCGCCGTGCCGCCGTCGAACGACCCGCCGACGTGTCGAAATCAGTGTCGCCTTCGGGCGTTGAGCACAATGCCAGGCTGGCGGACCATAGCAAGGCGTGTGCGGGTGTCGAAATCAGTGTCGCCTTCGGGCGTTGAGCACTAAGCAAACTACCTATCTGGGTGCAGGACTTGATAGTGTCGAAATCAGTGTCGCCTTCGGGCGTTGAGCACTAAGCGTAAAACATTGCAGTATCCTCAGTCAGTGTGGGTGTCGAAATCAGTGTCGCCTTCGGGCGTTGAGCACCGATGAAACTCCGCAACGAGTGTTTGGCGCGGCTCGTGTCGAAATCAGTGTCGCCTTCGGGCGTTGAGCACGTAACATCGTGCGGATATATTCGCAAGGCGTCCCGGTGTCGAAATCAGTGTCGCCTTCGGGCGTTGAGCACCCGCTCGAATGCAAAGGGCGGGCGAGACCTTATTCGGGTGTCGAAATCAGTGTCGCCTTCGGGCGTTGAGCACACGGCTGTTCGCCCTTCACGACCGCGTCGGCAAGTGTGTCGAAATCAGTGTCGCCTTCGGGCGTTGAGCACACTGGAATCTCACTGTCCGGGTTCGTGATGCGGTAAGTGTCGAAATCAGTGTCGCCTTCGGGCGTTGAGCACTCGGGCACGTTCAGCCCGCCAAAGATGGCTCGGAGCGTGTCGAAATCAGTGTCGCCTTCGGGCGTTGAGCACGGTGGCGGCACGGGTGCCCTCTCCGTATTTTCGCTATCGTGTCGAAATCAGTGTCGCCTTCGGGCGTTGAGCACACGGCACGGTATTGCTCGAAGGCGATCTTCCGCCCAGTGTCGAAATCAGTGTCGCCTTCGGGCGTTGAGCACTGCCATTTGCAATTGCTATCGGAAAATCACCGATCCAGTGTCGAAATCAGTGTCGCCTTCGGGCGTTGAGCACTTGATCGGATGCCGATTGATGTCGTCCGTACCCAGTGTGTCGAAATCAGTGTCGCCTTCGGGCGTTGAGCACGAAGTCGCTTGCGGACCTTTATCAAACCTTGACGAGTGTCGAAATCAGTGTCGCCTTCGGGCGTTGAGCACATAGGTGTGATGCTATCGCGTCTACAGTCGCGTCGAGTGTCGAAATCAGTGTCGCCTTCGGGCGTTGAGCACCTTTCTTATCGACGGGACAGCCGCAAGCGGCACAAGTGTCGAAATCAGTGTCGCCTTCGGGCGTTGAGCACCGCTCGCCAGAAGCGTTTGGCGAGTTCTTCGGTGATGTGTCGAAATCAGTGTCGCCTTCGGGCGTTGAGCACTGCGTCATTTCTTCGGGTGTGAATTCCTCGCCATGTGTCGAAATCAGTGTCGCCTTCGGGCGTTGAGCACCGATCGTGCCGGGGTCCATCGTCGGCACCACGGCGTGTCGAAATCAGTGTCGCCTTCGGGCGTTGAGCACGTAGGTTCGGAAGTTATTGGGGGGTCGGTCAACCGTGTCGAAATCAGTGTCGCCTTCGGGCGTTGAGCACTGCAGACATACATCGTCGATCAACGGTAACTTTGCGTGTCGAAATCAGTGTCGCCTTCGGGCGTTGAGCACCGAACATCGTCAATGTGGGCGGTTTGTTCGGATGCGAGTGTCGAAATCAGTGTCGCCTTCGGGCGTTGAGCACATCCCGTTGCCGCTCGCGATGCTCAACCCGGCATTGTGTCGAAATCAGTGTCGCCTTCGGGCGTTGAGCACTGCGCAGACGCCAGACGCATCGCTTCGTCTTTACTGTGTCGAAATCAGTGTCGCCTTCGGGCGTTGAGCACTCAAATCGAAAAAACGCTCCCCCAAGGGGCCTTTTGTGTCGAAATCAGTGTCGCCTTCGGGCGTTGAGCACTACCTCGTGCGATGCGAGGGATATTACCGACACGCCGTGTCGAAATCAGTGTCGCCTTCGGGCGTTGAGCACCGGACGCGATGGCTCGGCTCGATCATTCGTAAGATGGTGTCGAAATCAGTGTCGCCTTCGGGCGTTGAGCACTGTTTGAGGCCGATGTCACGAAGATGCGTGCCGATGTGTCGAAATCAGTGTCGCCTTCGGGCGTTGAGCACGTAAAGGAACTCACCAAATGAAAGAATTTGAATATGGTGTCGAAATCAGTGTCGCCTTCGGGCGTTGAGCACCCCCACGGCTGGCCGACCACCAATTGACCCTGACGGTGTCGAAATCAGTGTCGCCTTCGGGCGTTGAGCACGCTGTATCGCGTGGCAAAGTGTGTACATTGATCGCGTGTCGAAATCAGTGTCGCCTTCGGGCGTTGAGCACGGCAAACTATGCCACTCGACGGACCGGCAACGCCAGGTGTCGAAATCAGTGTCGCCTTCGGGCGTTGAGCACCATACGAAATTGGGGGCGCGTTGCCGAAATGAATTGTGTCGAAATCAGTGTCGCCTTCGGGCGTTGAGCACCCGTGTGCTAACGGGCAATGTCCGGTTCCCGCTCGTGTCGAAATCAGTGTCGCCTTCGGGCGTTGAGCACGAAGCGGAGCCACCTATGCGGCGGCGTGCGCGTTGGGTGTCGAAATCAGTGTCGCCTTCGGGCGTTGAGCACTACACGTTATCGTTTCTGATTGCAAAAATCATCAAGTGTCGAAATCAGTGTCGCCTTCGGGCGTTGAGCACGTCCACTGACGGTAGCAGCGGGAGTACCGATCCCTCGTGTCGAAATCAGTGTCGCCTTCGGGCGTTGAGCACAGAGCCGCAAGCGGCTCTCGTTCGCCGGAAATCGCCAAGTGTCGAAATCAGTGTCGCCTTCGGGCGTTGAGCACCTTCAACGTGGTCCCCTCAACAGAGGAGATAGAAACGTGTCGAAATCAGTGTCGCCTTCGGGCGTTGAGCACCCGGACACGCCGGGAAACGACGCGATATTCTGCTGAGTGTCGAAATCAGTGTCGCCTTCGGGCGTTGAGCACATTACTCGCTAGCGACGTGGGGGAAGGTGTCCTGTGTCGAAATCAGTGTCGCCTTCGGGCGTTGAGCATACTACACGGCAGTAGGCGCGTTCGTATGGTCACGCTCCAATGGCTGGCAACTCCGGAGCACTCGGTTCGGGGGTGAAGGTGATTCCAAAATCTCCGAGGAACGCAATGAGGGCTGCTTGAGTAACTTCCGGACCGGCATACGATTGCTGTTTAATCGGCTGTGTGATGGTGCTTTTGACTTCCAAGACGGCTCGTTCGCTGTAGCCACGCTGTTTCCCAAGTGTTTTGAGCAGAAAGCAGATCGCCCACGCCTGCCC
>JAYWCL010000046.1:0-8825 GCA_043780595.1 Limnoglobus sp. | reverse complement strand
CGAAGGACGATAAAAACATCGAGCGAAAAAGCCCGTTACCCCGTCTCGCATGGGAACTCGCCGAAGCCGCACTGATGACGATCAAACTCTCGGTGCTGTCGTTTCCGCTGGCGATGGGCATCGGCTTACTCGTTGCCGTCGGCCGCGTGTTCGGCCCGCGCTGGCTCGGCACGCCACTCGGCATTTACGTCGAAGTCGTACGCGGAACGCCACTATTATTGCAGCTCTATTCGATGTTTTACCTGTTGCCGCCGGCGCTCGCGTGGCTAGATATGCACGGCGTCTGGTTGCCGATCACGTCGCTGAGTCCGCTTCAGGCGGGTGTGCTCGGGTTGGCGCTCAACTACTCGGCCTACGAGGCGGAGAATTACCGTGCGGGGTTACTTGCAATCCCACGCGGGCAGATGGAAGCGGCACTCTCGCTCGGCATGACGCCACTCACCGCCATTCGCCGCGTGATCGTCCCGCAAGCGGCTCGCCTCGTCATTCCGCCGGTCACGAACGACTTCATCGCGCTGTTCAAAGACACCTCGGTATGCAGTGCGATCCTCATCACGGAACTGACGCGAAAGTACAACGAACTCTACAACTTCAACCGCGATTACATCGTCGAACTGGTGTTCATTACCGGCGGACTTTACCTCCTCATGAGCTACCCGCTCGCATTGGCGGCGCGTTCGCTTGAGACGCGACTTTCGGTGCACAAAACGGGAGGCAAGCCATGATTGAAATTGCCAATCTCGTTAAGTTTCACGGTTCCAATCGCATCCTCGCGGGTGTTTCGCTCGTCGTCAACAAAGGCGAAGTGACTGCGATGGTCGGGCCATCGGGCGGTGGCAAGAGTACGCTGTTGCGCTGTATCAACGGGCTGGAAACCTTCGACACTGGTACGATCCGCATCGGCGAGATGACTCTGCAAGGCACACTCGGGAAACCGCATCCGAAGGCCGCGCTGCTGAAATTACGCCAGACGGTGGGGATGGTGTTTCAGCAGTTCAACCTGTTCCCGCACATGAGTGTTCTTGAGAATGTGATGACGGGGCCACGCTACGTTCTCGGCCGAACGATTGCGGAAGCCGAAATCATTGCGAAAACGCTGCTCCACCGCGTCGGCTTGGCGGATAAACTCCACGCGAAGCCGGGGAACCTCTCCGGCGGGCAGCAACAACGTGTTGCGATTGCTCGCTCGCTTGCGGTTAACCCATCAGCGATATTATTCGACGAACCGACGAGTGCCCTCGACCCACAGATGGCAAACGAAGTGCTGGCGGTGATGCAGGATTTAGCCAAAGACGGGCAGACGATGATCGTCGTCACGCACGACATGGACTTCGCCGAACGCGCGACGGTCGTCCACCGGATGGTCGCAGGAACCATCGCCAAATCCGGCTCGCCCCGCGACGTCCTCGGCGAAGATTTATGACAGGATTTCCAGGATGAAAACAGGATTAAAAAACAATTTCAATGTTTGCATCCTGCTAATCTTGTAAATCCTGTCGAAGTATACATACGAACAATACACGAACACGATACACACAGGAAACACTATGAACACGCAATTGATTCGCGTCGGGCATTCTCCGGACCCCGACGATGCGTTTATGTTTCACGCGCTGGCGAACGACAAGATCGATACCGGTCGGTTTCGCTTCACGCACGAACTCCAGGACATCGAAACGCTCAACCGCCGGGCTCTGAAGGGCGAACTCGATGTTACGGCAGTGAGCATTCACGCTTATGCGTATTTGCTCGACAAGTACGCCTTGCTGCCGAGCGGGTGCAGCATGGGCGACAAGTACGGCCCGATGGTCGTGAGCAAAAAAATACTCCGAATCGCTGACTTGCCGAACGTGAAGATTGCCGTGCCGGGCACGATGACCACGGCATTCCTCGCACTGAAATTACTTTTGCCGCAAGGCTTCGAGTACGAGGTGGTGCCGTTCGATGAAATTCTGCAAGTCGTCGAATCGGGGAAGTTCGACGCGGGGCTGATCATCCACGAAGGGCAGCTGACGTTCCAGAATCAGGGCCTGAGCCTCGTCGTCGATCTCGGCGTGTGGTGGCACGAAAAGACCGGCCTGCCGCTGCCGCTCGGCGGTAATGTCGTGCGTCGCGATCTCGGCGAGGAAACGATTCGCGAAGTGAGCCGATTGCTGAAACAGAGCATTCAGTACGCGCTCGATCACCGCAAAGAATCGCTCGAACACGCACTGAAGTACGCCCGCGATATGGACATCAGCTTGGCGGATCGTTTCGTCGGCATGTACGTCAACGAATGGACGCTCGATTACGGCGAACGGGGCCGCGAGGCGGTGCGACGACTGCTCGATGAAGGGCACAAAGCGGGCATTATCCCGTCGCCCACGCAGGTCGAATTCGTCGAATAGCGCGTGCAGGAAAAGCCCATACCGATGGGCTTTTCCGCTCGCTTCAGATATGCTCATCAGCAACAAGGCCCGTCCGCTCCGCGACCGCTTGCCATGCAACCGCTCTTCACGTTTGTGACACCACCCGCACGTTGCGGTTACTTACCCGAACAACGATGGCAACTGCGTTACGACATCGTCGGCGAACTGACGCCGGCCGAGTATTTGCAACGCATGAAAGATGGCTGGCGTCGGTTCGGCTTTTCGCTGTTTCGGCCCGAATGCCCGAGTTGCCGTGCGTGTCAGGTGATTCGCGTTCCCGTCGATCGGTTCCGCATGAATTCGAGCCAGAAACGCGCGAAGCAGCGGAACGCGAACGAGATTCGGATCGAGATCGGCGAACCGGTCGTCACCGATGAGAAATTGCAACTTTACGACCGCTATCACGCCTATCAGGCGGAGGCGAAGGGGTGGCCCGAACGCGACCCGGAATCCCCCGGCGACTACGTCGAATCGTTCGTAGCGAACCCGATTCCTACCGAAGAATGGTGTTATTATCTCGGCGATACGCTCGTCGGCGTGGGGTACGTCGATGTCGTGCCGGAGGGTCTGTCGGCGATCTATTTTTATTACGAGCCGGAGCTACGCGACCGCTCGCTTGGAACGTTTAACGTGATCTCGATCATCGAGTCAGTGCAGACGCGGAAACGGCCTCACTTGTATCTCGGGTTCTACGTCGAAGGCTGTCGGTCGTTGGCGTACAAAGCGAACTTCCGACCGAACGAACTCCGCGATCCGGACGGGATTTGGCACGACTTTCGATGATGTTTTGGTGAGGTCTTTCCCAATCGATTCGGAAACTAATATAGCTAGTCATCATGCGAAACCGGCGCGAACCGGATTCGCGAGTCCGACGTACCGGACTCATCATCCGTCTATTGCCGCCCGCCAACGCTGAGGGGTGGTCTTCATCTGCGATGCATCGGAGAGATGTTCATGTCCGAGACCGTCGTCGAAACGCGAAACCTGACCAAGATTTATCGAGACTTCTGGGGGCGCAAGAAGAAAGTCGCCCTCAACGCGCTCGATTTGACGATTCAGAAGGGCGAGATCTTCGGGTTGCTCGGGCCGAACGGCTCGGGGAAAACCACGACCATCAAGCTGTTGCTCGGGCTGTTGTTCCCCAGTTCTGGCGATGCTTTCGTCTTCGGCGAACCGGCGGCGAAAGTCGAAAAGAACGAAAAGATCGGTTACCTGCCCGAAGAATCGTACCTCTACCGCTTTTTGAATGCCGAAGAGACGCTGGACTTCTACGGTCGCCTCTTCGACATGCCTTCGGAAACGCGGAAGAAGCGTGCGGCGGAACTGATCGATACGGTCGGCCTCGCCAACGACAAAAAACGCATCCTTCGCGAATACTCGAAGGGGATGCGACAACGCATCGGCCTCGCGCAAGCACTGATTAACGACCCCGACCTGATTATCCTCGACGAACCGACATCGGGCCTCGACCCGCTCGGCACGCGCTGGATGAAAGACTTGATTCTCGACCTGAAGAAAAAGGGCAAGACGATCATCATGTGTTCGCACCGCTTGGACGACGTCCAAGATGTGTGCGATCGGATTGCCATTCTGTACGGCGGGGACTTGCAAGAACTCGGCGCGGTCAGCAAGCTCGTCGAAGATCAGAAGCGGCTCGAAATCCGCGCGAGCGGCGTGCCGCTGACGGACGAACTCAAGCGTGATTTGGCGGCCACAATTGCGAAACACGGCGGTAAGCTCGAATCGTTCGGCCACCCGACGACGACGCTCGAAGATTTGTTCCTGCGAATCGTCGAAGAATCGAAGACGCGACCGGGTCGGCGTTATCTGCCACCAGTGGACGGGAAGAAGTAGCATTCGGTTTTATCGACTTCATTCGTATATCGGTTTACTTTCGAGGAATATCCGCGATGACGGACCCCGCCCTGTTCGGGATTCTGATCCTGGAACGCGACCCCCTGACGTTCGCGAATCTGCCCGGCCTGATTCAGGTTTGGTTGCAAGATGCGGGGGGGTTCGCCGCCGTCGGCCTCGTCGTTTACCTCCTTTACGCCTTGCGCGCACCGAAGGACCAACCGGCATCGGCCAAGGCCCGCGTGCCACTGACGATGTTTATGCTTTTCATGGGCGTGGTCTCGTTGCTTTGCTACGCCGGATATATCGCGGCTTGGTCGATTGGATACGGTCGGGATACGGTCAACGTCGCACCGCTCGTAGAGCCAGGCGCAACGGTGCCGTACTTTCCTCCGCAATTCGCCGTTAAATTCCAGCCGATGCTGTTGATGTTCGGTGGGTTGTTCGCGTTACTCGGCATCGGGCAGCCGTTCGCAACGGACTTGTTCAAACTGCGGTTCCGTCGCATCTGGGCACTCACCAAGGTCGGCTTCCTCGAAACGTGGCGAAACCGCATGTTTTGGGTGTTCGTTTTGTTCGTGTTGCCGTTCTTGTTTCCCGCACAATGGTTCATTCCGATCAAGGCCGAGGATCAACTCCGAACGACCATCGACTGGTCGAGTTTATCGATGACGCTATTGCTGCTCCTACCCGGCACGATCATCGCCTCGCTCAGTATCCCGGACGATGTGAAACGGCAGACAATTTACACGATCGTCTCGAAACCGATCGAACGGTTTGAACTCGTCCTCGGTCGGTTCTTCGGCTTCACGTTGCTCGTGACGGTACCGCTAATCTTTATGACGCTCGGCACCTGGTTGTTCATCAGCACGACGACGCTCGATGAGAAGGCGGTCGAAGAAACGCAAAAGGCGCGGATCCCGCATCGCGGGCAGTTATATTTCCGCGCGAGAAGCAACGAATATAAGGGGACGAACGTCGGTCGCGAATTCGATTACCGCAAGTACATCGCCGGCTCGAAATCGACCTCCGAACGCGCCATCTGGGCATTCGAGAACATCCCTGCCGCGATGGCGGGAACCGACCGCGACGCGGTGCCGTGCGAATATACTTTCGACATTTTCCGCCTCACGAAGGGCGATGAAAACCGCGGTGTGGACATCAACATCCGCTTCACGACTTGGCAATGCGATCAGGTTCCGCCGAGCGTACGCGGTGACGGTACGTGGCGTTGGGCCGATGCCGAGAACGAACAAAAGTATAAAGCGGAACGCGAAGACATCGACAAGCGGCTCGCCAAGGGGGAAATCCCCGGCGTGTCGATCAAGTCGCTCGATTATGCGTTGCCGAACACGCCAGGCTGGAAGTTTGTCAACGATCTCGCGGAGAAGTACGGATTCTACGAAGTGGCTTCGGTGGAAGTCTACGACTATCACCCGAGCGGCATCCCCGTGCCAGCGGGTTTGTTCCGCAAGGCGCGCGAAGGTACGCCACCTGCGGACAAAGACGGCTATCGCAAACCGCGAGTCCAGACGTACGTGAAGTGTATCAGCGACGGCCAGATGCTCGGTATGGCATCGGGCGATTTGTACTACATGGAAGGCGAGAAATCGTTCACCGAGAACTTCTTCAAATGTTCGTTCGGTCTCTGGTGTCAGGTCACCGTGGCGATCGGCGTCGCGATCACGTTGAGCACGTACCTTGCGGGAATCATTAGCTTCCTGGCCACGTTGTTCATTTACCTCAGCGCGTACTTGATCGACCACTTGAAAGATGTCGCCGGGGGCACGAGTACGGGCGGTGGGCCGTTCGAATCGTTGACGCGAATTCTCGGGACCGATACCCCGACGGCACAACTCGACCGCACGGCGGGGGTGAAGACGGCAGAGATCGGCGACGTCGCGTTCTCTTGGGTCTTCCGGCGTTACGTGAACATCGTCCCCGATGTCTATGCGTTCAGTTGGACGAGCTTTCTAAAGGAAGGCTACAACATTAACTTCGAGTACCTCGCGATGAACTTTATCCTCGTCGTCGGCTATCTGTTGCCGTGGGGTATACTGTCGTATTATCTGATTCGGAATCGCGAAGTGGCTGCGTAGTGTGTCGTTACCGACATTCATTCGATTATCATTCAGACGGTGACTGCTATGGCGAATCCTTTTCAACAAGCAATGTTGCGGCGTAAGATCGCGTACGGCATCGCGATCATCGCCCTTTTCACGCTGAGTATGTTCTGGCGCGGCAAGGTGTCGCTGCCTATGACCGATCCCGACCGCGTCGTTTCCATTAATATGGCTCGTCGCGGTGGGACGGACGAAACGAAACCCGCTCAGTCGATCGTTCACCGGGCAGCCGATTGGCTGTCGAGCCGCACGATTCAAGAACAAGCCCGGCCCGAGGCGCTCGACCTTCGCGAACTCGAACAGGGCGATGCGGAAATCTCGGGTTCGCTGTTGCGGTGCGTGCTCGTCGGTTCGCGTGGGGTCGCGACGACGGTCACATGGCGAATGGCCATCGAGAAACAGAAGCGCAACGAGTTCCACGAATTCGAGAACCTCGTCCGCGTAGTGACGCGCCTTCAGCCGAACTTTATCACGCCGTGGATTTATCAGAGCTGGAACATCGCTTACAACATCTCCGTCGAAAACGACCGCCTGAACGACATGTATTACTACATCGCACGCGGCATCGAACTGCTCGCCGAAGGCGAGCGGATGAACCGCATGTCGCCGGATATGCGGTTCCAGATCGCCTTCTACTACCAGAACAAGTTCAGCGTTTCGGACAAAGTGACGACGCTACGTTCGCTGTTCCAACTCAGTAACGTGAAGCACGAAGACCGTAACCCGGCTCGCTTCCGAAAAGACGGCAAGCTCGATATGCTGGCGTTCCAGACCTTCGTACGCAAGAACCCGCAACTGGTTCGGCGACTCCGCGAAAAGCTCGGCTACACCCGTCCCGAACAGATCGTTCAGTTCCTCGAAGATAATAAGAAAGTTCCGACGCGATACGACATTCGCAACGATCAATGGTTACCGAACGAGTCGCAGTTCCCCGCGTTGCCGCCAAAACCGGCACCCGATGAGGCCGGCCCTCGCTCGGAAACCGACGACACGTTCGATGCGTTCCTCGCGGCCCGTTCGTGGTACGTGGCCTCTCGCGAATTCATTCCGCCACCACCACCAGACCGGATGCCGATCGGCTTCACGGAACTGCAAGGGAACGACAAGTTCCGTTACCGCGTTCCGAAATCGCCGATGTTAATCATCTTCCGTCAAGGTGCCGCCCGCGCGCAGTCCTACCTCTCCGAACGCCTGACGAAAGAAGGCTGGTTCGACCGTTCGACGAAGTGGTACCCCGACGAACGCGCCGACCAAGACGCCGACCTCTGGTTCAATCGCGGCAGTGGCGATAGCGGTTACGGTGAAGGATTGCAAACGGCTCGCGCATCGAAGGCGGAATGGGAGAAGACGTATTCGCTGTGGAAGACGCACGGGGAAGAGAACGGCCTGCAACTCGATCAGGCCACGCTGATTCGCTTCAATGCGCTGGCCCAAAAGGTCACCGAAGAACAAGCGATGCGGTTCGCGAACTACACGGACGAGCAACTCCTGCAAATCCAGATCGTTCCGGAACAGGTCAAGGCTCGCAATCGGCTGCGTTTCTACGAACAAAATCGGCAAGTGACGAACTTCGAGTTCTTCTTGAACTCCTCGGAAGCCGAACAACAGCAGGATACGGTCAACGCCCGTAAGCTGCTTTGGGAAGCCGAGCAAGCCGACAAAGCGGCCGACAAAGTGCGTGCCGCCGAGGGGTACGCGAAGGGGCTGGCGGCGTGGCGTCAGGTGTTGTTGAATTACAAGTCGTTCCACCGTTCGGGGTCCAATCAAAAGGCCGAAGAAGACACCTACGAATATCACCTCGCGCTCGTGCGATTGATCGAGCAAAGCCCGCGAGTCGACGTCATGGCGAGAAATCGCTCGCTGGCGATTCGCGGGGTAATCCCAACTGTCGACGACGACATGCTCAAGGGTTTTCTGTCGCGGGAAATCGCCGAACGGGAAGCCTGGGTGTTGACGGCCATCGCCGACCCGCGCGTGCAAGCTCGTGCGGATCAGATTTTGCGAGAAAGCAAAACCGACCCCACGTTGCTCGCGAAATATCCGTCGATTGCTCAGGGGCGGGAAGCGATCGTTCGCGAACTCGTCGAGCGAAAAGATTACGAATGGCTGCCCGAGTATATGTCGGACCTCAAAGACGATACGAACCGCTGGGTTCGCGATGAGGTGCGAAAAGGGGTTCGCGACCGCATGAGGCCCTCGCGTCCCCAACCGGCCGCAACGATGCAGAACTGATCCGATATATCAAACAGGGTGATTCGATACGTATTTGTTAGCCCGACGCGCCAGCGAGGAGAACCCGCTAGAAGTGGTTTTGGCGGGATTGGAATTGGCCAAATTCGGACGTAAGTCGTTGGTGTGTTAGCTACATTCCGCAATTCGGGAGTGAGTTCGCGGAGGGGTGGGTGGAAAGTGCCGAAACCACTTTCCTGCAACCCGCCGC
>JAYWCL010000045.1:0-13128 GCA_043780595.1 Limnoglobus sp. | reverse complement strand
TTGGAAGTTCCTTCTTCCAGAGGGTTGTGTGATAACTACCTATGGTGGAAGGACTTCCGCTTTATTACAAGCCCAACTCCTTAACTTGATGCCAATGGGTGCGCGGAAGCCGCGACCCAGGGCTAATGGCTTGAATCCCGTTGGGATAAAGAAACCAAAACCAGGACGACCCGAAAACACCGTCAATCGTAACTTCACGTCACTTGGGCTCAACCCTCATACTTGCGGTGTTTGGACTGGCATATGTTTACGCTTTCCATTTCGATCATTTGAAGTGGCACAGAAAACGTGTGGGTTAGTTTTGCAATTGTGAATAAACTGACAAAAACGATCCTCTTGACTGCCCCGGAGATGGCCACCGATGCTGCCGTATTCGCACTTTGCCGATGCTTTGCCGTATGCGGACTTCTTCGCGAAGTTCGGCACGTCGAAGGACAAGCCTCGCTGGGATCTCACGAAGAGTTTGGTGGCCCTCACCGAGGCGCAAACGTTGACTCTGAAGACGTTTGTGCGGGAAACGCACGTGCTGGTTCTGGCGGGTGCGTGGTGCGGTGACTGCGCTTCGCAATGCCCGATACTCGAGAAGTTTGCCGAGCTTACGCCATCGTTAAAGGTTCGCTATCTGGACCGCGATGCCTATCCGGATGCGCAGAAGGAACTGCAAATTAACGGCGGCAACCGCGTACCCGTGGCGGTGTTCTATAGCGAGGACGGGCAAGAGGTTGCGCGATTCGGCGAACGAACGTTGACGGCATACCGGATGCTGATCCAAACTCTTTCCGGCGAATCGTGCGGCAGTGGAATTGTGACAGCAAATGCGCATTTTGCAGGCGTTGTGCAGGATTGGCTCGATCAAATCGAGCGCGTTCAAGCGATTCTTCGATTATCGCCACGTCTGAGGCGTTTGCACGGGGACTAATCGTGCCATAAGGTATAGATGCGTACCGAACGCACGATCCGTCCGCCACGAGGCTCATTATGTTTGGCTATCCGTGCCCAATATGTAACCAACGTCTACTCGCGTCTCCGGAGCGGGTGGGCCAGCGCACGATTTGCCCGAAGTGCTTAAAACCGATCGTGATACCCCGCTCGAACGTGCCGCTACCGGAGCCGTTGGATTCTGCGGATGATATCGATCCCGACGAAGTGCCGATCAGCCTCATGCCTGTGGCCGACGACGATTCGGTCGAAGCGCCCTCGCCACGCACGCCGATGCCGGACTTGTTGCCACCGATACGATTATCGGCGTCGGCCATCGACAATTCGTGGGTGCCAATCGCGTCGAACTACCCGCCATCGGACATCGATTCCGGCACAGATTTAAGCAGTTTCGGACCGGAACTGGAACACTTCGACTCGGCACCGCCGATCGATTTGATCCCGATTCCCCACGTCGAACACGTGCCGTCTGCGGTGCCGATGGCGACGTTTCCGGCGATGGCATTCGACGAGCCGCAGTACGTTGCCGACTCGATACCGACTTCCACGCCATTGCCCGAAATCCCGTCGATACCGCGGTTTCCGCAACCTCCGGCGGCGTTTCAGCCGATGCCGAATTACTTTCCGCCACCGGCTGTGTCACAAACCCCGCCACCGATGGCAACGGCACGCCCTGCCGCTACCGTACGCAGTTCGTATCCCACACGCAGCGATGCGATCGCCAACGGCATGGTCGTGTTCAACCCAACCGATGTCGAATCGGCCGACATTGCCGCCGACTTGACCGCCGCGCTGACGATGCGGATGAAACCGCCGCCAGAACCGCCGAGCGACTTGCGCCTTTCGACGGGAATGTGGATCATTCTGACTGCCATCGCCATCAGTTTGTGGATGTTTTGTATGATGGCGAACATGCTCGATCCGCTGAAGTACGTCGCACTGATCGCGGTTTTTGAAATCCTCGTGGGCTACTTCTGGATCGCGTACCTGGCAGGTTATCGCAATACAATGCGCGGCGTAACCACACTGCTGCCACCGGTTTGGATCTGCCGCGCTATCGAACCCAGTCCGTTCCAGGGGTATCGTCCCGTGCGTTTCGCGATCACCGGTTTGGCGTTACTGCTGCTCTACGTAATTGGGCCACAGGTGCAGCCGTCGATTTACGCCGCGATCGGCATGGAAAACGAGTCGCCTCAAGTGGCGAAGGAAACGATACGAACTCCGCTGAATCGCTTGACGGAAGCCGAACGCGAGAATAACACGGCCACGCTAATCGACGCGCTGCAATCGTTGTCCGAACCGACCGCTCAACAGATGACAGATGCAGCCGACGATAAAGCCGCAATGTTGGCGAAGTTTCGGAACCAGCTCAGTCATTCGAGCAATGACGTTCGCGCCCTGGCACTGAGGAACCTCGTCAACTGGGCAGGCGACGATGCGAAACCCGATGTCCTGAAAACGATTTCGGCCGAGGGCGACGTCGAACGACTTGAGGCGATCAAACTCGCATCTCGCTGGAATGATGTCGCTATCGCCAAGGCCGTCGCCGCGCGCATGACCGTGAAAGACGATCGTCCGGGCGTAAAGGAAACGCTGTTACTGATCGGCGGAACGACTGCCGAGGACGCCGTTTTGCCGTACCTGCGCTCTGAAAATTGGGACGTGATTACGACCACGCACGACGTGCTGAAAGCTCACGGCGGCGCGAAAGCTCTCATCGAGCTACAGAAGACGACCAATATCACAGCCCGCGATACAATCCGAGAATCGATTCTCGCCATTAAGAAACGTCTCGGCATAAAAGTAATGGGTTGAGGATGGCTCTCATGCCGACGCTCTCCGACGATGCGGTTCGCGAATTTCATTCGCTCGGTTACACCTTAGTCAAGGGGTTTTATACCCCCGACGAAATTGCGTTACTCAGTCGTGCCGCGAAGGAAGATCGCGAGCTGGACAAACGCAGTTTCGGTCGTGCCGATGGCGAAGGGGGCGTCGTCCGGCTGTCGCTCTGGAACCACCCCGGCGATGGTATTTACGGCATGTTCGCACGCGGCGAACGCATGGTGCGCAGTTGCGAAAAGCTATTGGGCGGCGAGGTTTATCACTACCACTCGAAGATGATCTTGAAGGACGCCAAGATCGGCGGCGCGTGGGCGTGGCATCAAGATTACGGCTACTGGTATCAGAACGGCGTGCTGCAACCGCTGCTGGTGAGTGCCTTCATCGCGGTCGATCCGAGTACGATGCAAAATGGCTGTTTGCAGGTGGTTGCGCGATCGCACGAGTGCGGGCGTATCCACCATACCCTCACCGGCGAACAAGCGGGTGCGGACCGCGAGCGCGTCGACGAATTGCTGAAGCGACCCGAACATTTCCCGCTCGTTCACGTCGAAATGGACCCAGGCGACGCGCTGTTCTTCCACGCGAACTTATTGCATCGCAGCGACCAGAACACCTCGGATAACCCACGTTGGTCGATGATTTGTTGCTACAACGCAGCACGCAACAACCCCTACAAGGAAAGCCATCACCCGCGCTACACGCCGTTGAACGTTGTCCCCGACGATGCGATCTTGCGAGTCGGCATCAAGCGTTTCGCCGACTCGGGTGAGGTGGCATGGCTCGACGACAACAAGGATCGCAGCGCGAGCGTTTCGGAAGCGTAATCGCGTCAAGCGTCGTCGAATGCCGCGACGACGAACGTGACGTCGTCGGTGAAGAGTTGGCCATCGCAGAACTTTCGCAGGTCGGTGTTGATGCCTTCGACGATCGTTTCGGAACGATTCCCACCCTGCTTTTGCAAACACTCGACGAGGCGTTCGGTGCCGTACAGTTCACCGATAGCATTCCTCGCTTCGATGACGCCATCGGTGTAGAAACAGATGCGATCGCCGGAACGGATGTCGATCCGCTTCTCGAAGTAGATTTCGCCGGGCATGACGCCGAGCAAAAAGCCTTGCGAAACGAGCGGATGAACGGTGCCGTTCGCGCGATCGATGAGCAGCGGGTGCGGGTGGCCGGCGGAGGCGTAATGCAGCGTCCGCGACTTGCGATTGAAGACGCCATAGAACGCCGTCACGAAGCGTTCGCCGGAGAGCGCCTGCAACCGCAGGTTCATCTCGCCGAGAACCTCGCCGGGGTGAATCGTGCGATTTGCGACTTCGGCGAAAGCGATTCGTGCCATGATCGCCACCATCGCCGCCGGGAGACTGTGCCCGCTGGCGTCGGCAATCAGGAAGCCCAAGTGGTCCGCATCGGGCGTGGCAAAGTCGTAGTAATCGCCACCGAGGTGGTCGAGCGGCGCGTAGTGGACGCCCCAATCGAACTCGGGCCAATCGGGCCGCGGGTGCGGCAACAGTAGCGTCGTTTGCAATTGCCCCGCCGCACGCAGGTTGTATACGCTTTCCGCATCTCGTGCCAAAAGTTGCTCGTTCGCAGATCGGAGTTCTTGCGTGCTTTCATCGATCTTATGGTCGAGATACTCCGTGCGACGATTCATCAGTGCGCGTGCGGAGATAATGCCGATGAGGCGTTGATTCTCGATTACGGGAAGGTTCCGAACTCGGAACCGCGTCATGATGCCGACGGCTTCGTTCCAACCGACGTCGGGCGAGATCGTGTATGGGTCGGTCGACATCCAATCCGACACGGGATAATCGCGCCAGCCGGGGATGGCCGGGATCACGCGCTTCAGTAAATCGCGTTCGGTGAAGATGCCGACGAGTTGGTTCGAGTCGCGCACGACGAGGACCGCACCGATTCGCTGACGATTCATCAATCGCATCGCCTCGCGGATCGGCGTGTCAGGTGGGACGCAGACCGGCTCGGGCTGCATCACCTGGCGCACGGTCAACTCGGTCGAATTCATACGATCCCCAGTATGTAACATTCCAAATCGCACAGTCGGTCGAAAGAGTATCTCGAGAATAATTCGTTTCTCGCTTGACCTCGTTCGATCCGTTTGCCATTCATTAGGAAGAGACTTCTACCTTCATTCGATACCAGAACTATGGCCGAACCGCTATCTCAGGCTGCCGCGCTGCCCATCCGAGACGGTCTCGTATGTCTCATCACCTCGCGTGGCGGGCGACGTTGGGTGATTCCTAAAGGCCATATCGAGATCGGCCACACGCCCGAAGAGGCCGCAAGTACGGAAGCCTTCGAGGAAGCGGGCCTCGTCGGCGTTATGAATTCGATCTCCGTAGGCAGTTACCAATACGAAAAATTCCACCGCACTCATACGGTGAGCGTTTATGTCATGACCGTGACCGAAGAGAAAGCCACGTGGCCCGAACGCCGCGAACGCACCCGCGAATGGGTGAGCTTTGAAACGGCACTCGCCCGGCTCGCCGAACCGGGCTTGCGTGCGATTCTGCAAACCATCGCGATGGGTATACCTGCGAGTGATTCTCCCGTATTCATCCCGCGCCGAGCAATGGCCGAATGACGCGGTCGATGTCGGACTCAGTGCGAACGTCGGGCACGTCCCCGAACAGTTGCCACGTTTCGACGAGTTCGGCGGATGCTCCCGGTGGCAGTGTTACCAATTCGCCGACGGTTTCCATTTCGAGCATATCTTCGTTCGAGAACGTCTGGTAGCGGGTGCCACGGTCGGGGTAAATCGCGCCGTCGCGGTAGTCGAACCGCTTCACGAACAGCGTGTGCGAATTCAGGTAGCCGACCCAACCCATGCGGTGCGCGAGGCCGATCTTCGTCGGGCCTTTGTTCACATCCTGCCGCAACTGAATGTACTTCTTGCCGAACTCCCAGCGGGTATCCGCGAAGTCGAAGTACGGCCACAAAATCAGTTCCTGGTTCGGCGCATAATCCGCAGGCGAGTTCGCACGGCTCGGGTGGCCGGGGTGCGAATGCTTCTCTGGCAGTGGCAGAATCTCCACGCCGCCGGGTGCCATCACCGTCGGCCCCCAAGGTGCGAGTTCCATCGGCTCGTCGGAGATATTCGTCACTTTCAGCGTCACTTCTACTTTGGTGCCGAACGGCGCGAGCGAAATCTGCATCTCCTTTTGCACGCCGTATTCGGTTTCCGGTGGCGGCGTGAACGTCGCGGCGTGCGGGCCGCTTTGCGTCCATTCGACGGGTCGATTATCGGGGAAGTACGTCCGCGTCAGATCTTCCGGTGCGAGCCAGAAGCGATGGCCGCCGCGAATCTGCCATTCCTCTTCGCCGGTGCCGCCCATCATTTCGTCGTAGTTCTTCATGACGTTGAAGCCACCGGGCAGACAGTAGCTGATCACCCGTGGCCCCACGTCGAGCGTGACGATCAACTCGACTTCGCCATTCGTCAGCAGGAGGTTGTTTTTCCAACCGCGATATTCGACGACGTTCACGATGGCTCTCCGGAAACCGACGGCACAGGCCCACGAGGTTGCGAACCCGATACGCTATACTATGGAAAGTCGCACGCGCGACCCCCCGAACCAAGCTCCGCAATGCCTTTATGCTGCCACGATTATCTCTGCCAATCTGGACCGAACGATACGCTTCGCCATTTGCCCCGGTAACGGCCGAAGAGGTCGCCGAGCGAGGCTGGAGCGAAGTCGACATCGTGTTCGTCACCGGCGATGCGTATATCGATCACCCGAGTTTCGCGATGGCGATCCTGCACCGGGTGCTCGAACAAGCGGGGTTTCGCGTTGCGATTCTCAGTCAGCCCGACTGGAAAAACTGCGATGCCTGGCGTCAGTTTGGCCGCCCGCGTCTGTTCTTCGCCGTCAGTGCGGGGAACATGGACTCGCTGATTAACCACTATACCGCGAACAAAAAAGTCCGGAACGACGATGCCTATTCGCCCGGTGGCCGCATTGGGTTGCGTCCGGATCGGGCGACGCTAGTCTACTCGCAGCGTTGCCGCGAGGCGTTCCCCGGCGTGCCCGTGATCGCGGGGGGCGTCGAGGCTTCGTTGCGTCGGCTCGCGCATTACGATTACTGGTCCGACACGGTGAAACGCTCGATTCTGCTCGATTCCAAGGCCGATCTCGTCGTCTATGGCATGGGCGAAGCGAACATTATCGAAATTGCCAGGAAGCTGAAAGCGGGCGGGACGGTCAAGGATTGTCGCAATCTTCGCGGTATCGCCTACGCGATGGGTGCCAAGGAAAGCGACCAACTGAAAGAGGAAACCGCACGCGGGGCGAACGAATTTCAGACGATACCGACATTCGAAGATGTGAAAGCGAACAAGGAATTGTTCGCTGAAGCGACGCGGATGATTCACCTGAATACGAACCCGTTTAACGCCGTCACGTTGGTGCAATACCACGACCGCCAGGCGATCGTGCAGACGCCGCCCGCGTTCCCGCTCTCGAAGCAAGAGATGGACGATATTTACGATCTGCCCTACACGCGAAGGGCGCACCCGTCGTACACCGAGCCGATTCCCGCACACCAAATGATTAAGGATTCGATCACGCTGATGCGCGGTTGCTTCGGTGGCTGTACATTTTGTTCGATCACCGCACACCAAGGGCGGATCATCCAGAACCGCTCCGAAGAATCGGTACTTCGCGAAGTGCGAAAAGTGGCCATCGATCCGGAGTTTAAGGGAAACATCAGCGACATCGGCGGGGCGACCGCCAACATGTACGCGATGCGATGTACGCGCCCCGATGTGGAGGCGAAGTGCAAACGGCTGTCGTGCGTACACCCGACCGTGTGCAAACTACTCGGCACCGACCACGGGCCACTCCTTCAGTTAATGCGTAAAGTGCGTTCCGAACCTGGCATTCGCAAAGTATCGGTGGCATCCGGCGTGCGTATGGACTTGGCACAGCTTTCGCCCGAATACGTCAGCGACCTGGCGACGCACCACACCGGCGGACGCCTGAAAGTGGCACCCGAACATACCAGCCCCACCGTGCTGGCACTCATGAAGAAACCGAGCATCGATAACTTCGGCATCTTCGCCGAAGCGTTCCGGACCGCTTCCGCAGAAGCGGGCAAACCGAAGCAGCAAATCATCCCCTACTTCATCGCGAGTCATCCGGGTTCGGACCTCAACGAGATGATCGATCTCGCACTCTACCTCAAACGCAACGGCTACAAGCCCGATCAGGTTCAAGACTTCATCCCCGCACCGTTCGACATTGCCACGTGCATGTATTACACCGGCATCGACCCGATCACCAAGAAAACCGTAAACATCGCCAAGGGATTGAACAACCGCAAAATGCAACGCGCCCTCATGCAGTTCTTCAAGCCCGAGAATTACTTCGACGTGCGACAAGCCTTGATTGAAGCCAAACGCCAAGACCTCATCGGCGGCTGCGAAGGACTGATCCCTGCCGAACCGCCAAAAGAAGCCATCGAAGCCCGCCGCAAGAAGGCCAACGCCGCCCTGCGAAACGACCACTCGCACAGCATCGCCAACCCCGCCACCGGCGAACCCCCCGGCGAACGCACCGTGCCCCCACAAGTGCAAAACAGGGGCTACCGCCCAGGGCGCAAGTCCGCAAAGCGGCGGTAGTGATATCGCGACGTACCTGTGATACACTGACTCAACCTGATAACGAAGAAACGGTGAAGCAGCGAAAAGCGAAAAGATGCTATGATAAAGTACTACAGTTCTTGAGGAGATGACGATGCGAACCAAGGTCAGTATTCCACCCGATCTGGTGAATAACAAATCCTATCAGAACATGGTCCGCAATGTAGAATCCTACCTTCAGGGGATAGCCATCCAACCGGCTATCTATGCCGAAAAAGAACCCTCGGCCGAGTTGCGACTTTACGAAAATGGCAACGGAACTCCCGTGTTAGTCATCGAGTTTCTCGAAAGTACGAGTTCGACCGTTCGCGCATACTACCTCGAAGAGATTTCGGACCCGGTTATTCTCCGGCTCCGGATCGGTGAAATGACACGAGAGTTTCTCCGTTGGACTAGCCGCGAAGTCCAGCATCGGATTCGCGAGGCAGTATCCCAAATGGCGGAGGAAGAATAATGCCCCCGAAATCGCAAGGTGATGCGGTTCGCGAGCTGGAAATCGGGCTGGCCGTTTTGAATGAGCGAGTTGAAAGTATCCAGGAAACAATCCGCGATGCGGACGTGGCTGACATCACATCCCAACTCAACCTGCTGCGCCATCGAGTGGACGAATTTCAGAAGGGTGCCGAAGAAGCCGATCGCCGTCGTTGGCAGATCGTCGCGGCCGGTATCGCAAGCGTCTTCGCATTGGTCGTCAACCTGATTTTGCTTGCGGTACGAAAGTGATCTCGATAGCGCTTCACGAAAGGACGGAGGCAGAAAGCGTACGCCGACTACTATCACGCGGTGCCAACGCAGAACAAGGGGTATTGGCTGGGAAGAGCGATAGCCAAACGCGGTGCAACAAGTAATGCGTACACAAAGGTATACATCAATGGTTCCACACGGCAAGCACGACCTCGGTCCGTTGCCAAAAGGTGATCGACAAGACACTTTACAGCAGTTAAGTCTTCTGGCACTCCGCAACCGCCTGCCAGAAAACAAGTTTCTCTTCCGAGACGAACGAGTAGACGATAAGGGCGTGGACGGGGCATTGGAGGCGAAGGAGGAAATTCGCATTCCCAATGCAGATGGTGGAGAGAGTGTAAAATATCACTTTAGCAACTGCCGGTCACAGATGCAGTTGAAAAGTACAGACACACCCAAGCGAAATCAGGATGGTTCGGTCTCCTACCCTATCGAGATCAGTAACCTCAACTATCTACTCAACGGCCCCTGTCCGCTGTACTTTCTCTGGCTCGCCCCCGACGACGAACTCCGCTATGTCTGGGCCATTGATGAGTGGAGGCGTTTAGATACTGAGACTCCAGAATGGAGGGAGCAAGCCACCTTCACGATTCGGTTCAAGTGGGTACTGAACGCACAAACTGCTGGGGAGATTCATACCCGCATTATCCAAGAGGCCAAGCTCTCTCGTCAAATCAAAGAGTTACTAGCTCGTTCGTCACTTGCTGAACGTCTGATAGTCAGCATCAACCTGAAGACTCTACAGGCGACCGACCCACACAAGATTTATGAATGGCTCACGTCATGCGGCATGACAATTGTCTCTTCGGGCTATGGGCTTCAAGTTTTGAATTGGATCGAGTTATTAAACCCTGAAGTTAAGCGTGAGCCAAACGTTCTCCTGATCGCCGCCTACGCCGCAGCAAGTTTGGGCCGCTATCATACGGCAATTGGATACTTGGCAGAGGTGTCTTTGCATAAAACCGAACTCTCGCCTAGTGACCAACAGTTTTTGAACTACCTGCGAACATCATGTGAGTACTACACCGGGCGAATCGACCAAAAGGAATATCATCGACGGGAAGACAAGTGGGCGAAGGACTACGACGGAACGACCATCGCCACGCACAAGTTAGAGGCACTCCGTCAGGAGCGACTAGGAGAACATGATCCAGATCGGCGTGCCGCCAAACTTGCTGAGATGCGAAAACTCGCAGACGAAGTGCTTGCCGCAGAAAATTGTCCTCCCGCACGCAAACTCCAGGCTCGCGTACTTCTACTTAGTGCCGAAGGGGACGACTTGTCCGCACAATGCATCGAGAATTTGAGTCTGACTCAATCGAGTAAAGATATGGGCTACTCGGCGGAACAGTTGCGAAGGCAAGCTGTAAAAAAAATGGAGCATACTTGGGATACATGGCAAAAAAGCACTTGGGTAGTTCTCCAAGAGGCGGAAGAGATCGGTCACCCGTTGTTGATCGCTGACACTCTTACGTCTCGTGTTGTCTCGCTGATTGTAGTGACACAAATGCAGCGGTTTCATGCACTCGCTAACAGTGCAAATTGGGAACCACAGGAACAATTGCTGCATGCCCTGATGAATGAGGCAGATCGTGCAAGACTGATTTGCACTCAAGCGGGAAGTGTCGAAGGTGAGGCGCGGGCTAAGTTGCTGCTTGCAGACCTTTACGAAATCTTGGGACAAGTAGAAGCCGCAAAGGGCCTTGCAGAAGGGGTGCTCGTAGTGGCCATAGCCATGAATTATCAACGACTTGAATCGCACGCCCGTGATCATATCACTGGGCAAACGATGGTGCGGCAGTTTGAAGCAAAAGTAATCGAGCGACAATTGCAAGATGAAGATAAAATCCTCGCGAATGAACCAGATGAAAATATTCGTAGGTTGGCACGATTTTACTTAAATTCAAGGAATTTGCCCGATTCCAGACTTCCTTTTATCGAGCGGGAATCGTTTTCTTTGCGCACAGTTGCGCAAGAGCGCGTCAACTGGTGTAGGCACATTCAGCTTCTTCAGGATCGACGACACGAGCAGAGTCCCTTCACGCACTACCAAACAGATCCTCCTCGTGTCTGCCACTGCGAACTTCACCGTTATGAATCAGCCATCGCTATCCCTGATCCGGGAACGGTTATCGCTGCGTTCAAACAGGCATACTGCACGGGCTGTTCGGAGCGAAATCCCAAATTGTGAAATTGGGTCGCCAGTCTCATGGTTGATTCTCAGTCATAAATACACGTGAATACGGCCTACTGAACTATCGAAAATGGCTTTCAGATCGGCTTTGACTCGTTCACGATGAAGCCCGTGAAATCGGCGAGGCACATCTGCGGTCGCCGGTATGCTACAGGCGTCGACTACTTCCCCTTCTTCTCTCCGTATCCCTTCCAGACCCATTCGATGGCGTGCGGGAGGAACTGCGATTGGGCGTTGCCGATGCCGTGGCTCGCACCGAGGCAGAGTAGGTACTGATATTCGTAACCCTTCTCTTTCAGGACTTTTGCCATCCGGTGGTTGGCTTCCACCCAGTCGTGCATGTCGTCGCGCATCACGTTGGGGTTGAGCAAATCTTTGTCGCCAACGGAGAGGAAAATGCGGATCGGCTTCTTCGGTTCTTTAGGGATCAGCGTTTCGTGGAAGCCCCAAGCGCCGTCGGGAAACTTCGCGTCGAACGGCCACGCTTGGTTCACGAACGTCCCCGATGTCGTGAGGACGCGATGGTAGCGATCGTTGCCGAACCAAGCCATAATCAGCGCCGCCGAGCCGCCGGAACTGCTGCCCATCGCGGCACGACCATCGGGGTTTTTGGTCAGCTTCACCTTGCAGTTTTTCTCTACACGCGGCAGCACCTCGTCCTCGATGTAGTCGGTGAATACGCTGGACATGTTGTCGTATTCCTTACCGCGCTGGTGCCCCTGGGCATCGCCACCGCCGTTGGCGATGTGAATGACGACGATCGGAGGAATACGCTTCTGGGCAATGAGGTTATCGAGGATGGTCTGCAAATTCGACTTGGGATTCGGGTTGGCACCGGGGCCGTCGTGGACCACCATGAACGGCGCTTCGGTGCCCGCTTTGTATTGTGCGGGAATGTAGACCGTGATCGCACGCTTGTAGTCGATGTTGTGAGTCTCGACGATCAGCGTTTTCGGATTATTGGGATCGACCTTTCCGAACACCTTGCGAGCAATGCCGGGGTTCATGAGCTTGGTTTCCGTCGAATCGATCGCGAATTGCTCGACTTTCCCTTGGGGAACGCCATCCACCGCTTTGCGTTCCGGTGCCGAGATGTACTTCGGCCCAATCACGAAGTTGTCGAATGCGTCGAGCGGGGGGTTCACCCCTTCTTTCAGCACTTTGAAAGGTGGGGCACCCTTGTCGTCGTACTTGCGCACCGGCTGCGCGACAGACGAACTGGCACACGCAAGAACTGTGCAAAGGATCAGCGAGTAGAGCTTGTACATGAAACCTCTTGGTGAAGCGAGAAAGTTGCGGGTACTCGGACGGCACCCGGTGTGTGCTGCTAATCCTACGCACCCACTTCCGCTTCGCCACGTCACGATTGCGAAGGGCCTCCACGACCGCAAGGTTCAACGCGCACTCATGCAGTTCTTCAAGCCCGAGAATTACTGCGATGTGCAACAAGCCTTGACTGATGCGAAGCGCCAAGACTTGCTCGGCGGCCGCAGTTGGAGCGGATCGAGCAAGCCATTCCCACCTTGACTGACTCGGATATGGTTTACCGACAGATCCACCGAAAACTTTGGTTCCCGCGTTCATCCAATCGACCAAAATCGGACGTAAGTCGTTGGTGTGTTAGGTTGATTCCGAAATTCGGCGTGACTCCAGGGATGGGTGGGTGGGTAGACGGTGGAATCATTCACCGGCTACCAAAATCGCCGCGATTGGAACCATGCCCCCGACTCGCGTATCATCGAGAGGG
>JAYWCL010000044.1:0-8697 GCA_043780595.1 Limnoglobus sp. | reverse complement strand
CATTGTGGACAAGACCGGCACGCTCACCGAGGGCAAGCCGAAGGTCGTGAACATCTGGACCGGCGCCGGTGGCAACGAAGCCGAGACGCTGGCGCTGGCCGCGTCGCTCGAAAACCGCAGCGAGCATCCATTGGCGCGCGCGGTCACCAAAGCCGCCGAAGAACGAAGCATCGCCCTGCGCGATGTCGCCAATTTCGAATCCATTCCCGGCAATGGCGTGTCCGGTCTGATCAGCGGACAAACGATCCGCATCGGCAAAGAAGACTGGCTCGCCGCGAGTGGCGTCAGTGTTTCTCCAGAGTGGAACGCCGAGGCGACGAAACTCCGCGAGCAGGGCCAGACCGTGATTTTCGTCGCCGGCAATGATCGGATGCTCGCGCTCCTCGGCGTCGCCGATCCCATCAAAGCCACGACGCCGAAAGCGATCGAGGAACTGCACCGCCTCGGCATCCGCGTGATCATGGCGACGGGCGACAACGCCCAGACCGCCGAGGTCGTCGCAAAAAAACTCGCCATCGACGAGGTGCGCGCCGGCGTCGAACCGAAGGCCAAGCGCGAACTCGTGCTCGCGTTGAAAGCCAAAGGCGAGCGCGTCGCGATGGCCGGCGATGGTGTGAACGACGCCCCGGCGCTGGCCGAGGCCGACGTCGGCATCGCGATGGGCACCGGCACCGATGTCGCCATCGCCGCCGCCGCGATCACACTGGTTCGCGCCGACTTGCGGCTCGTCGTCGTGGCCCGCGAACGCAGCCGCGCGACCATGCGTACGATTCGCCAAAATCTACTGTTGGCGTTCGCGTACAACATTATCGCGGTGCCGATTGCGGCTGGGGTGTTGGTGCCGTTCGGCGGTGGCTTCCTCGCACCCGTCTGGGCCGCCGTCGCAATGAGCGTCAGCAGCCTCGCCGTCGTGTTGAACTCGCTGCGACTGGGGCGCTGACAGGTGGAGACAGGATTTACAGGATTCACAAGATGAAAGATCCAGTCTTGGCTACTCAATTCTGTTCCATCCTGTAAATCCAGTCCAGAGTACAGGTGGTTGCCGCTCATGCGTTCGGGAAATCGTTTCATTATCGCGCTGATTGCTGTGCCGTTCGTTGGCCTCGTTGCGCTCTGGTTCGTTGCGGATCGCATCTTCGATGTCCGTACAGTTCCGCCGCGGTTGCCGACGGGGGAGCCGGCCGAGCGCGACATTGCTACCCGCGAGGCGTTTCGCAAAAATACTCGTGCGCCGAACGGCGAAGAATTCGAGCCGCTGTTCGCAAAACTCGGCGAACTCGAACTCGCGAAAAAGGGCCGCGATTGGGCCGAGTGTTTCGATGCGGATCGGATGGCAACGGAACTCGCGAACGCCGATATCGGCGAACCGCTCGACGGTAACGACCGCACGGCACTGACGCCGAAAGTGCGTATTGCCCTGAAAAAGCTGGGCGAAAACGGCGGCTTGGCTCTAACCGGGGAGATGCGAGTACTGAAAGTCGCGTCCATTTCCGGTGCGGACGGGATCGTCTGTTCGCGGCTCGATACGCCGACGGGATCGGTACCGTACCGGTGGTGGCTGTCGCGCATCGAAGGCGGTTGGTTGATATACGATGTCGAAGATTTGCGAATGGGTTTGCGGTTGACCGATCAACTCGCCCAACTGGTTGCCCACCCGAGCGATGCCGAAGGAACGAAATCGCAGACGAAAGCGATCGTTGCCGTACGGGCCGCAACGGTCGCCGCCACCGAGGGGAACTTTGTGGCGGTGGACAGCGAATTGAAAGCCGCGCGTACGGTATCGCTTCCGCGTGGGCACCGGGTGGTTGTCGCACTTTTGGAAGCCTCCATCGCGTTGAGTCGCGGTCAGCCGAACGACGCGCTCCGCCATGCCGATGATGCCGCAAAAATCCGCCCGAGCACCCCTGCTATCCACCTCGTACGTGCTTCCGCCCACTTGCAACTCAAAGCCTACACCGATGCGATTCGTTCGGCACAAGACTACGAGCGCGACATTGGCCCCGACCCACAATCTGCATACGCCATCGCCATCAGTTACCTCAGTTTGAAACAACCCGACCCCGCAAAAAACATCCTCGCATCCGCACTGCGGACCTTTCCAAACGATCGCAGATTGCTCGAGTTACAGAAACAGGTGAATGAGTAATGCTTGGTTAGTCGAAGTCGCGAGACTTCGGGAATTTCAAATCGTCGCTTCGATGTACTCGACTTCGGGGACGTGCTTGCGGAGTTCGGCTTCGAGGCCGGTGATGAGCGTGAGAATGGTGGCGGGGCACGAGGCACAGGCACCGCCGAAACGTACGCGGGCGATACCATCGGAGACGTCGAGAACTTCGAGTTCCGCGCCGTCGAGCATCAGCGCGGCGGCGACTTCGGTTCGCAACACGCGCTGCACCCGATCTTGCAGTGTTTCGATCATGTCGCATCTCCGGAAAGTATCCGCTTCGCTTGCGCGACGTCGGCGTGGAGTTGTTCGATGAGTGCTGCCACGCCGTCGAAGGGGCGCGTCTCTCGGAGCCGTACCACGAATTCGACGGACAACGTTTTGCCGTAGATGTCGCCATTGAAGCCGATCAGGTGGATCTCGATCTTGCGTGCCTCTTCGCCGAAGGTGGGGTTCGGGCCGATGTTTGCGGCGGCGGGCCAACTTTGGCCGTCGACAATGGCACGCACGGCATACACGCCTTCGCCGGGAATTAGCGTCTCGATGCGGTCGAGGTTCGCGGTGGGGAAGCCGATGGTGCGGCCTCGTTTCGCCCCGCTCACCACCACGCCCGCCAAACGGTACGGTCGCCCGAGAAGGTCCGCAGCCGTCTTCACATCGCCGACCGTGAGCGCCGCACGCACGCGGCTACTCGACACGGCTTCACCGCCCACGGTTACCGGCGGGACTTCCTCGAAGGGGATACCCGCCGCCGCGCCGAGCGCCCGAAGCGTGCCGGTGTCGCCGAGACGGCTGCGTCCGAAGCGGAAGTTCGCGCCTTCGACCAACGCCTTCGCGTCGATCTGACGGACGAGGACATCTTCAAAAAAGGCTTCGGGGCTAAGCGAAAGTAAGCGGGCATCGGTCCGCAACACGAGTACGCGATCCGCTCCCGCCGCCAACAGAAGTGCCGCACGATCCGTCAGCGTCGAGATCGGCGGCTTGGCCGCACCGCTGAACAACACGTTCGCGGGGACGGGGTCGAAGGTAACGGCCACGGTCGGGCCTTGCACGATTTGCGCCCATGCTTTCGCACGTTCGACGAGCGCGACGTGCCCGCGATGGACGCCATCGAAATTGCCAACGGTGACGGCTCCGCCGCAATACGCCGCAGGCGGATATTCATCCCAACCGATAGTGCTCGTCGTCATTGGGGCATCTTATCTCTCGCTCGTCGATGTCGCCAACGGTTACTCGCAAATGTTCCCGAGAAACACTTGCTTACGCTTCTACGTGTGGTTAATCTAAGCGCAGTCAATTCTAGCGGCAGCATTCTGGCGTACTGCTTTTATGGCAACATTTCCGTTTCTACGAGCCATGAAACTGTTGTCGCTCGCATTGTTGGCTTTGTGCGTATTTCCCATTCCCTCATCGGCGCAAATGCCGAACGCGATCGCGTTGACTGCTTCGGAACGAGCCTGGATTGCGGCCCACCCCAAGATTCGCTTGATGGTTATCCACCATTACGAACCCGCCGACTTCGTCGACGAAAACGGGAAGCACGCGGGGATCGCCGCAGACATGCTCGCGCTCCTTGCCACTCGCACTGGGTTGCAATTTGAACCGGTTCTACTTCCCCCCGAAGCACAGCTCGAACTCGACCCCTTAAAACGCGGCGTCGATGGCGTCGCTCTCTCCGCGATGACCCCGAAGCGGGCCGAATTTTACCTTTCGACCACGCCGTACCTCACTTTCCCCGCTTACATCATCACCCGTCGGTCGGTCGACCAATTCATGACGGGTGCGGATCTGGTCGGCCATCCCGTTGCCGTCGTGAAAGGTTACGCGGTGCAGGAATATCTCGAATCGAACTACCCGGAATTGACATTGGTGCCGGTCTCGGACACGGAAGAAGGCCTTCGTAAACTCGCGTATGGCGAGGTCTTCGCCTTCGTTTCGGGCATCCCCGTCAGCACGTACTGGCTCGAAAAAGAAGGCTTTACGAACCTCAAAATTGCGGGCGAATCCGGGTACGTTTACCGCTTGGGTGTGATGACGCGGAAAGACTGGCCGGAACTGAACTCGATTCTGCAAAAGGCGCTCGATAGCATTCCGTTCTCCGAACGCGATGCGATCCGCCGAAAGTGGCTGAACTTCGAGTACGCACCGCTGCTGTTGAGTCGGCGATTCTGGATTCCCGTGATGTGGACGGCCGTCGTGGGGCTGTCCGCTTTCGCGGTCGTGTTGTTCTGGAACCGGGCACTTTCCAAGCGAGTTCGCAAGCGAACGCAGGAACTCAAAGAATCCGAGACGCTGTTGCAAAACTGCTTGGATAATGCCTCGGATGCGGCCATGTTAGTTCGGCCCGATGGCACCATCGCAAGGGTTTGGACGGCGGCGGGCGTAATGTTCGGCGTTACGTGTGAGCAACTTCTCAAGCGCAGCGCCGTCGAAATCTTCGGTACCGATTTTGAAAACCGGGTGACCGATGCGATGCCGAACGGTTTGCACAATGCGGAGGCCACGATCGTCGAAGGCGAACGAACGCGACATCTTTTGATCCACGTCGTGCGGATGAAAATCCACGATGCCGACCGCCTTTATGTCTGTCGCGATGTCACTGTGCGGCGGCGTATGGAAGAAGAAATCACGCTCAAGAAACGGCTGGAAACCGTCGGTTTACTTGCGGGTGGCGTGGCGCACGATTTCAACAACATCATGCAAGTCGTTCTCGGCTATACCGAGATGGCACAACTCGAGACGGCAACCGACGACGAACGACGCGGGTACCTCGATGAAGTGAAGGCGGCGGGCGGACGGGCACGGAACCTCGTCTATCAACTACTCGCGTTCTCCGGGCAGCGAAAAATCGACCGCCGATTGCTCGATCTGAACGTCACGATCACCGGGATCCTTTCGCTACTGCGCCAGCTCGTCGGGCACGAAACGCGGATCCAGTTTCATCCGTCCGCGAAGCCCGTGGAAGTCCTCGCCGATTCGAGTGAAATCGAACGCATCCTCATCAATATGTGCATCAACGCCCGCGATGCCATGCCGCAAAAGGGCACCATCACCTTGCGCGTCGATCGCGTTTCCGTCGAACATACGTCACTAACGCGGCGGGAATTCGCCATGTTCTCGGTCGAAGATACCGGCATTGGCATGAGCGATGCGGTACGTTCGCGGATCTTCGAACCGTACTTCACGACGAAGCCCGTCGAGAAGGGAACGGGACTCGGCTTGGCGGTCGCGTATAAAGTCGTGGAGGATCATGGCGGGAGCATCGACGTGAAAAGCCAGCCCGGTAAGGGCACGACATTCACGGTGTATCTGCCGCTCGCTTAGTTTAGAGGCCCGACACGATGTTTCGCTCGCAAAGTCCGCTACCCGCGCTCATCGCTTGGTGTCGTGCGCTCAAGTACGGGCTGGATGCGGGGTTGTCGCCGGTGAAAGTCTTTCAACAACAAGCGAAGTCCGGACCGTCGGTGTTTCGCGAAGTCGCGGGCAAGTTGGCCGCACGAATGGCGGCGGGCGAGTCGCTTTCGGATGCGTTGCGTCCGGAGGCGGGGCGGTTCCCGCGGTTGTTCGTCGAGATGGTCGCGGTCGGCGAACAAGCGGGGCGATTGCCCGATGTCTTCGGCGAACTCGAAACGCACTTTGAAGCCGTTCGTAGTATGCGACAGAAGTTCATTCAGTCGCTGATTTACCCTGGAATCATGTACTTCGGCGCGATTCTCGTCATCACGATCATGTTGTTCGTGATGGGCAACAAATCGAACCCGATCGGGTTGAGTGCCCCGCAGTTCCTGTTTTACGCCGTCGTATTTACGGTGTTTCTCTTCGGCACGATCCGCATCATCGCGGGCAATGCCGATGCGCGGGCAAAAGCCGAGGCGATCGCGCTGAACATCCCAGGGCTGAGTGCGTGCGTGCAGGCGTTTGCCCTCCAGCGGTTCGCGATGGCCGCACACATGACCATCGAAGCGGGCATGAAAGCCGACCGCGTGTTAAAGCACAGCCTGAAGGCGACCGCGAACGGCGCGTACATCGCGCAGATCGATTTCGCTGCCAAAACCGTCCGCAAAGGCGACGAGATTCACGACGCGCTCAGCGGCTGCGGCACGCGACTGTTTCCCGAAGAGTTCCTGAACGTCGTGCAAGTCGGCGAAGAATCCGGCCAACTCGCCGAGGTCATGGCCAAACAAGCGGTCTACTATCGCGAAGAGTCGATCCGCAAAATGAAGGTCGTGTCGTCGATTGTTTCGGGCGTCGTCTACATGATGGTCGCCATGCTCATCATCGTCATGATCATTACGATCTTCAAGTCGATTATGGGCGTATACGACGGCGCACAGCAAGCCGTCGACGACCCGAATGCGTGGATGCGCGGCGGAAAGTAACTCGCCGGAATCGATGTAAGTCAGAATTGCGGAGGCTCCAAAACCGTGTTTTGGGGTGTTTTTGTGTCTCAAAATGCCACTTTTCGATCGCAAATCGCTGATCTGAAAGCGGCTGTTTTGCCTTATCCTGAATTCCTGTCCTGTTTTACGTCAATGATCATTCGATTGTCACTCGCCGAAAGTACCGTCCAAAAATCGACCGAATGCGCCCTAAAATCGACCAACATCGACCGAAAATCGACCGGATGCGACCGTTTCGCGTCCAAATGCGACCGTTTTGGGTACGTTCGTGCACGTCGCGAATTCTGACTTACATCGGATCGCCTGCGATTTTTTGACTGTTCGCATTCGTATGGATTGTCCGAATAGTCATGCCGGATTTTAGGCGAACTGCATTCGTTTAGATAAATCGGATAATTTGCGTAAAGTGCGAAGTCTGCATCTGCCGAAGTAACTTCGGTAAGATCGCGCATTCTCGTAACTTGAACGACGGAGTTCCTCACCATGACTCGCACTGTCAAGATTCTTCTCGTCCTCGGCCTCACCGTTTTCGGAGTCTGGGGCTGCTCGAAAGGCAGTACCGGCAGCACCGCGGACAAATCGCACAACGAGGCGAAAGTTGCGAAACTCGAAGACGAATTGAAATCGACCGCAGCCGCACGAGACACCTTCCGCACGAAGTTGGCTGCGATCGAAGAGCAACTCCGCACCGAGACCGCGCGCGGCGTCGCACTGCAAAACGAGCGAGATGTCGGCCTGACGAACCTGAAAGCCAAGTCGCTCGAACGCGATCAGGTTCAGACGCAATTCGATTCGTTCCGCAAGAACATCAAGGAACTGCTCGGCCAAACCGAAGCCGTGCAGGTGACGAATGTCTCGATGAAAACCGTCTCGCTGACGAAGTGAGGAACACCGAATCGGTCGATCCCCGAATTTCTTTCAAACTTTTCGATGAAATCGCTAAATCCCCGCTCGGTGCGTGCGAACAACTGTTTGTCACGCATTTTCGTCGCTGAAACAAACCAGCGACGCGGGCCACGACCGCCCAACGGTCGCTTTGGGGGGATTTTCGGATGATTAAAAAGTTACTCGTCGCGGCGGTCATCGGGGCGGTCGCATTCGGCGCTCTCAAAGGCACCAAATTCTTCGGCTACGCCAAGAGTGAAGTCGCCTCGATCGGCGAATGGGTGGACTCGAACATTCCGCCGGAAAAGAAGATTGCTGCGTTGCGGAAGGAAGTCAAACACCTCGACCGCGACATCGACCGCACTTGCGACGAACTCGCCAAGGAGATCGTCGAAGTCGATCATCTCAACAAAGACTTGGTCGCACTGCGAACCGAAGTCACCACCGAGGAAAAGAAGGTTCGCGCCCTCGCACTGAAGCTGACCGACGCCACGGAAAAGGTCGTTTACGGCCGCGAGATGGTGCCCGTCGAAGAAGCCAAGTATCGCCTCAACCGCGATGTGAAGCTGATCGTCTCGCGTAAAAACACCGTCGAAGGCATGGAGCAAACGCTCGTGTCTCGCGAACGCATTAAGGAGTCGCTGGTCAAGCAAGTCGAGGCATTACGCCGCAACAAGCAAGACCTCGCCGTCTCGATCGACAAGCTCGAAGCCGAGTACAAAACGCTTCAGCTTCAGCAAATCGAGAGCAAGTATCAGGTCGATGACACGCGCCTAGCGCAGATCAAGCAAACGATCCGCGAACTGCAAAAAGACGTCGATGTGAAGCGCCAGAAGTTGAAGATGGCCCCATCGCTGACCGAAGACGGTGCCCCCGTGACCGCCCTTTCCGTCGACGACATTCTCGCCCCGCTCGACGGCAGCAAGAAGTCCGAAAAGAAAACCGACTGATCGCAATGATCGCGACAGAACCCAGCCCGGCGATGCGAAAGCATCGCCGGGCTTTTTGCGTTAGGAGTTGCGTCGCTCGCTTCCGATAGACTTCGAGCGGGTAATTCGATACGTTTTTGTTTGCCGGCTCGCATCGCAAGTTATCGCGTCGGACTAACGAGATAGTCAGTCCGAACGGTTTTGTTAGCCCGACGCGCAAGTTTTGAAGTTGCGCTTATCGTCGCGATGTGGATGTACGGTCGCTTCCGAGCCGATTCCCCGCAAGGGGTCGGGTGTGTCACATCCGCCCGTTTTCACC
>JAYWCL010000043.1:0-9887 GCA_043780595.1 Limnoglobus sp. | reverse complement strand
TTGGAAGTTCCTTCTTCCAGAGGGTTGTGTGATAACTACCTATGGTGGAAGGACTTCCGCTTTATTACAAGCCCAGCTCCTTAACTTGATGCCAATGGGATGAGGTTCATTCACCAACTATACCGACTGAGTGGTGACAAGTATCATCGAGACTGAATTTTTAGATGGTGGCAAACTTTACAAGTTGGAGACTGTTAAAATGTGGACTCCGAAAGGACGGGCCGTTTGAAGTCGCATAAGAACGAAGTCGTTTTCTGTCAGTAACTTACAAAAGCGGGATACGAGAGTCGAACTCGTTTCACAGCCTTGGGAAGGCTGGGCACGACCGGTATACCAATCCCGCAACACAATCAAGTTAGCGAACGACGCCCGTTTTTTCAACGGCAGTCTTACGGTTCCACTGTTACGGGTGGGGCTTTGGGTGCGTCGAGGTCGGCGGTATCGAGGCGGCCTTCGGCGTGGAGTTGGCGGAAGATCGTTACCGTTTCCTTGATGCCATCGTCGAGCTTCGTTCGTGGCATTGGCCCGAGATCGCGCTGGAGGGCGGCATCGGAGAGATCGAACGCGATCGCGATTTGCGTCGTGCCAATCGTGACGAGTTTCTCGGCTTGAGGCATCACGCGGCAGAGTGCGGCGTAGAACTCGCTCATCGGCACGACGGCCCCGCGTAGGTTGTAACTCTTCGCGCCGGTGTAGGGTCGTTCGAGACTATAAATGAAGGTTTTTGCGACGTCGTCGACGTATTGGAAATCGGTCCAGCCACCGAAGCTGATGTCGTACGGGCGGCCGAGCATCACGGCTTTGATCGCCTTCGTCGGCTCGCTCGTCATGCCGAGATCGCGGCCGACGCCGTAGACGGTCCAGGGTCGCAGGCCGACGCTGCTGAGGCCGTTGTCTTGGAAGTAGAGCCGGGCGTTGGCTTCGTTGCAGCACTTGAACGCGCCGTAGTGCGTGCTGGGCATCAGAAGCACATCGTCGCTGAGCGGGCTGTTCGTGTACTTGTCCGGCCCACCATAGACGGCGGCGGAACTCGCATACACGAGTCGCTTGACTTGTTCGCCGGTCGCGCGGATCGCCTCGAACACCGCGAGTGTGCCGATGATGTTCACCTTCGCGCCGAGGATCGGGTCCGCACGGCAGGTCGGCACTTGCAACCCTGCGAGGTGGATGATGTGCGTGATCGATTTATCGGTGATGGTGCGAACGAGTGCGGGCAGATCGGTCACGTCGCCTTGTACGAATTCGACCTTCGCCACTTCGGATTCGGGCAAGATCATACGAAGACGTCGCGCGTCTTCCTTGAGGTCGAACACGAAGACGTCCGCCCCGCGATTGAGCAGGTTGCGGATGATCCAGGCCCCGATGAATCCGTAACCGCCCGTGAGAAGAACTCGCATAATCGACGGCTCCGAAAGGTTATTCTGTAACGGGAGGGGAGGGCGGTGTCGGTGCGACCACGCCTTCGAGGGCTTCTTCGGCGATCGTTTCGCCGACGTTTTCGCTGGCGACTTTCGCGAGGGTAATCAGCTTGTCGCCCTCGTTGAGGTTCATCATCCGCACGCCCTGCGTGTTCCGGCCGACGAGGCGAATCGCGACGACTTTGTTGCGGGTAACCATGCCTTGCGAGGTAATCAGCATGACCTCGTCGCCATCGCGAACGGCTGCGATCGCGATGACGTTGCCGTTCCGGCTGCTGGTTTTGATGTCGCGCACGCCCTTGCCCCCACGGCGTTGTTTGCGGTAACGCATCGACGCACGATCCGTCGGCCCCTCGGCTTCTTCGCCTTCCGGAGCTTCCCCTTCCGGAGCCTCGCCTTCCGGAGTTTCCACTGCTTCCTCAACCGGCTCGGGTGCTGTGGCGTCGTCTTCGAGTTCGTCGGCGAGTTCACCTGCGGTGTTCGGGCCGAATGGGGTGCGTTTGCCGTAGCCGTTCTCGCACACGGTGAGCAAGAACCCATCGGGGTCGGCGACGACCATACCGATCAGCACATCGTCGGTCGAAAGTCGGATGCCTTTGACGCCGCGAGTGTTGCGGCCCGTGTCGCGTGCATCGGATTCGGCGAAGCGGATCGCCATGCCGTTGCGGGTACTGAGCATGACTTCGTCGCCGATTTTGGTCATGCAAACTTCGATGAGCGTGTCGCCCTCTTCGAGCGAGATGCCGATGATGCCACCGGCGCGTTGACGGCGATAATCGGTGAGCGGGGTCTTCTTGATGATGCCGCGTCGCGTCGCCATCAACAGCGAATACCCTTCCTCGAAGGAACGCACGGGGATGACGCTCGTGATTTTTTCGTCGGGTTTGAGCGAGAGCACGTTCGCGATCGATCGACCCGAGGACGTGCGGTTTGCCGTGGGAATCTTGAACACGCGCAGCCAATACAACTGCCCGCGATCCGTGAAGCAGAGCAGGTACGCTTTCGTTGAAGCCACGAAGAAGTGTTCGACGAAATCGTTGTCGCGCAGGCCACCTTGCACGCCTTTTCCGCCACGCCCCTGCACGCGATAGGTGTCGAGCGGCATCCGCTTCATGAAGCCTTCGTGGCTGATCGTGACGACGTTCGGCTCGTCGACGATTAAGTCTTCCAAGTCGAGATCGCCGCCGTCGTCGCAGATTTCGGTGCGTCGGTCATCGCCGTACTTGTCGCGGATTTCTTCGAGGTCGCTACGGATGATTGCGGACACTTGGGCATCGTCGCCGAGGATCGTGTCGTAGCCGCGAATCTGTTCGCGGAGCGACTTGAATTCCTTCAGAATTTCGTCGCGCTCGAGGTTCGCCAACTGGCCGAGTTGCAACCGCACGACGGCCTCGGCCTGTTGCTCGGTCATCCGGTAAATGTCGGTGATGCCGAGTTCGCCTTGCAGCGTGGCGAAGCCTTCTTCGCCGAGTGCGCGTTCGAGGACAGCGGCGGGCACTTCCATTTCTTGCAGGCGAACCTTCGCCTCCGAACGGCTCGGCGAGGTGCGGATCGTGCGGATGACTTCGTCGATCGACGACAGCGCGATCAACTGCCCTTCGAGCACGTGGCTGCGCTTCTTCGCTTCGCGAAGCAAGAACATCGTGCGGCGACGGATGACCTGGACGCGGTGGTCCAGGAATTTCTGCATCATCGATTTCAGCGAAAGCGTCATCGGGCGGCCTTCGACGAGCGCGAGCATCCCGACGCTGACCGTCACTTGCAACTTGGAAAACTGGTAAAGCTGGTTCAGCACCATGTGCGGATCGGCACCGCGTTTCAGTTCGATGACGAGGCGAACCGGCTCGCCGTTGCGGGCGCTCGATTCGTCGCGGATGCCGCTGATGTTCGGGATGCGTTCGGACTTCACCAACTCGCCGATCTCGGCAGCCAGCTTGTTCCGCGTCATCTGGTACGGCACTTCGCGAATCAGAATGCTCGGCGTCTTGCCCTTGCCTTCTTCGACGATGTCCGCCCGCGCACGCAGCGTAATCCGCCCGCGCTTGTTCGGGTTGCCGAGGTAACCATCGATAACGCCCTGACGCCCCATGATGATGCCCCCCGTGGGGAAGTCGGGGCCGGGGATGATTTCGAGAATCTCCTGGAGCGAAACTTCGGGTTCTTCGAGGAGGCGGATGAGGCCGTTGCAGACTTCGCGCAGGTTGTGCGGCGGAATGTCGGTCGCCATGCCGACGGCGATGCCGTCGGAGCCGTTCACGAGCAAGTTCGGGAACTTGCCCGGCAGCACGAGCGGTTCGCGATACTTGCCGTCGTAGTTATCGATGAAATCGACGGTGTCGTAATCGAGGTCCGCGAGCATGTCGGCGGCGATACCGGCGAGGCGCGCTTCGGTGTAACGGTGTGCAGCGGGCGGAAGCCCGGCAATCGAACCGAAGTTTCCCTGGCCGTGGATCAGCTTCGTCCGCATGACCCAGTCTTGCGCCATGCGAACGAGCGTGTCGTAGATCGATTGATCGCCGTGCGGGTGGTAGCGCTTCATCGTCTCGCCGATGATGCCCGCACACTTGCTCGTTGGCGATGTGGGCGATAACCCGAGGTCGTTCATTGCGACGAGAATGCGGCGTTGCGAGGGCTTCAAGCCGTCGCGCACATCGGGCAATGCGCGACTGACCATGACCGATTGCGCATACGCCAAATAACTATCTTGAAGCTCTTTGCCAATGTCGATGGGGTCGATCGGCGCGAGCGTGGGGGGTGGCGGAGTGCCGCCGGGCGGTACGGAGGGTGTTTTTGCCTTAGCCAAGGTGAGAGCTCCGGTTCCGTAGCATTGGTCTGTTCGTAAAGAGTAATTTATGAATTTCCGATGCCGATAACTACCCGTGAAGGCCCGAAAAACGCTCGAAATCTCGACGAATACCGATTCTGTGCCCGACGCCAAGCGCGATGCCTTCCCCGAACGCTCGTTTCGAGTTAATATGAGGTACTTCTTTCCCGGTTGGAGCGGTGATATGCGTTCGGTTGCAGCACTCGTTACGGTTATTCTGATGGCGCAGGTTGCATTGTTTGCGGAAGACAAAACGACACCCGCGGCCGCGTACACGCTCGAAAAACGACTGCGAGTGCCGATTACCCTCGATGTCAAAGAACAATCGTTGAAAGCGGTGCTGGAAGCAGTCGCCGAGCAACTCGAGGGCAAAAAACAGGGCCGACTCGGGCATATCCTTGCGTTATCCGCGATTCCCGATGGCCGCATCCGCTACACTTGTACGGACAAGCCCGTTGCCGAAGTCCTCGATGATATTTTCAAACCGCTCGCGCTCGGTTACGTCGTGATCTCGAAGGCCGACGACAAAACCGACGGTTACCTCAGCATCCGGAAAGGCAACGAACGCGGTTACGAGCCGGGCAAGGAACCGAAAGTCTTTACGGCGAGCGCCGAAGACGAGAAAGCGGCGGGCGACAAGTTGACTCTTGCGAAACGATTGATCGACGACAAAAAGCGACTCGATGCGAAGATTCAACTGAAGTTCTTGATGAAGAAGTACCCGGACACGAAAGCGGCGGCCGAAGCGAAAGAACTCCTGGAGACATTCGACAAATGAAGCGACCTCCTGCGGATCCCGTTCCCTGGACCCCACCCGACGAAGCCGACGGCGATGGCCTCGTTGGCGTCGGTGGCGATCTCGACCCGGCCATACTCCTCCGCGCGTATGCCGATGGCGTGTTCCCGTGGTTCAACGAAGGCGATCCGATCTTGTGGTGGTCGCCCGACCCGCGTGCGGTGATCGAACTCGACGGGTTGCACGTCTCCAAAAGCCTCACCCGCACGATGCGGAAGGGCCTCTTCCGCGTGACGCTGGACCGACGCTTCGAGACTGTCATGCGTCAATGCGGCGAACGCCGCGACGAAGGCACGTGGGTGACTGAAGGGATGGTGAAATCGTACGCCGAACTGCATCGACTGGGGTATGCGCACAGCCTCGAAACGTGGGTGCCGCTCGAATACGCCATCGCATCGGGCCGCCTTCAGCAGATCGAAACGCTCTCGGACGAGACCGGCATCTGGGCACTGGCCGGCGGAGTTTACGGCGTCGCCATCGGCGGCTTGTTCGCTGCCGAGTCGATGTTCCACTACATCACCGATGGCTCCAAAGTCGCGCTCGCATCACTCGTCTTGCACCTCCAGCAACGCGGCTATTCACTCTTCGACGTGCAGATGACCACCGACCACACGCTGAGCATGGGCGCAAGTGAAATCTCGCGTAAAAGCTATCTGCGAAGGCTACGTGCCGCCACCGCAAACCGCGGTGTGACATACACCGTCACGCCGCCCGGTTGAGACTGGTGCTTGCGTCCGAGCCGACTCCCAAATCGGCTTTTCGTATCGCCGACACAATGGCTCAAAATTCATTCATATCGCGACGTGCGTCATGCCAATGTGCATCTCGCGAATAATTATCCTGAAGTTGGCGAAGAACTCGCGATGTTCGCGGACATGAACTGGCAAGGCTCTCCGCCCACCTCCCAAAGTTCTCTGCAAGTGCCACTTCCAGTTCACCGCCTGCATCGGAAGGTCGACTGGTTACTCCGCGTCCATTTAACTTTCCAATCAACAAGCCTTCTTCCAGTTCCGTCGAATGTATTCGTTCGATCATTTGGCGGACGACTTCGTGCGGCCAATTGCAATCCTGACCGATGGGAGATCGCGACAACACTTGACCGATGCATTTATCGCCGTTCGCCCTATGCCCAGAAGCCTGAAGCAATACTCTCGCATTCTCGACCCAATTTGAAAGTTCATCAGCATGGATCGTGCCATCCGTTTGCAGGCCAGGCATACCACGCCACTCTTCTAAAAATCGCCAGCATTTCGCAGCGCGTTCCCGAGTAAATTCATTTGGCGACGACTCATTTTCATCGGAATCGCGTTCATTGTCAGATCTGTAAATTAATCCGACCGCTTCCGCAAACAGACTCGGATACTGGGCAAACGCATTGGTGAGTCTAGGCGTACCATGTTGTGTCTGCTCCAAAGCCGATAACCAAGTCCACTCGATTTTTAACAACCATGTCTCATCCGCAAAACCAGGAATATCAACAATATCTAATAACGTGCCAATCTCATGCGAAATGCCACTCTGAATTCGATCGTCTTCCTCGGATGGCGTTGTTCCCGTTGCGGCATCGGTAACGGCATCGAGAACTTCGATCAACAATTGGGGGTCGATTTGATGTTCAGGTGTAAACATCGATGCGATTCGTAGCGCGGTGAAAGGGCGATTCGCACGAATCAACGACCGGACTCCCCGCGAACCATCTGTTACCGGATCGACGAACCAATGCATATGGCAATTTCGCCAGTAGAACGTCGAAATCGTGCTGTTTTGCTGCTCGATCCAGTCCCATGATCGTGAATCAGCAGGGAGTGACATTGCGAATCGTCCGATCACATCATCCGATGCTTCGCGCACTGAAGTCGATAGGCAAATTCGCTCGACCCAAGGCCAGCCATGTCTGTGATTATGCGAACCGACAACGCCATCAGCAAAATCCCGATGTTTCTTCTCATCGTCGTCAAGGCTTTTAACGATTACAGAAGCCGCAATGTCGTCTGACCAGTTCAAGTTCACTGTCGCCCAGCCGACATCGGCGGGAGATTCAACCGCGTCGACCAGTTGCAAAATGATACCGTTTCCATGCCTTTGGACTGCTTCGGAAATCGCCACTTTACGCGCATCGTAAATGGCGGCCTGATTTGCACGCCAATCCGTATCGCTCGAATTCAGTAGTTCTGGACTTCTCGCGAACAACCAGGCGATATTGCGAATCGGATCGACAGGTTCCAATCGATGATAAACGACTTCGAGACGTTCGATTTGTTCTTGCGAAAACGGATTAAATTTCCTGTGTAGCATGTGACGAATCGATTGCCTCACGACATCGCCTTGTTCCGGGTTGCAAGTCGTGCTGTTGAGACGCTCGAATGACTCGACCAAAGCCTCGATGCGGTCATCCGAAACTCTCGGAACGGGATTGAGTAACTTGGCCAAACGAATTGGGTCATTCTGAGACCATCGCAGTAGTCGATCGAATGCACCATGTATGGCTTCCCAACGCTCCGCTTCCGTTACACCTGGCTCGCGGCCATCTGCCCAGTCACGCCATTTTGGCATGTCCGTATCCGATGTAATCGAATGATTGTTCCCCACTAATTTCAGGCAAAGTTGAAACGCAGATTTCTCGTATTTGGAAGCGACGGCATCAATGGTCGCCAACCGTTGAGTAATTGTCGCTGTCGTATTGGGACGCCAGGTAAGAAAGATCTCATGCAAGCTTCGCTCGGGTCGATTGCCGCTATTGCTTGGAAGTGAGATCCGATCTTCAAGAGCAGCCAGTATTGTTGCCACTCGCGACAGATATTTCGGTGACCATGCCATCCGTTCTAACGCCCAAAGCAGGTAGCAGAAACGCCCACTGCCACTACCAAAAGCATTCTCCTGTTCGCAAATCTGCGCCAAAACATTGGAATTGTCAATCACATCGCGTTCGATCAACTCCAATAGGACATCGGGAGCCGCTTCGGCGAGCGTGGGTAACCCGCCCGCCAAGGAGTACCATTTTCGCGGATCTGGAGTGCGACCGAAAATTCTTCGTACAATCGCTTCGACGTAGCCTGCATGAGTTGAATCTGATGCCAACATCGCCAAGCCTTCAACGAGTCCTTTACGCAGATTCGAGGAGTAGGATGGTTCGCAACCGTGAAGATTCGCCATCCAGCGACGATCCGCAGGCAAATCGATTCGCGGATCGATTTCCTCGAACACTTTCAGTATCAAATCGCGGTACGTTTCTAGCACACGTGGATTCATGAACTGAGAAAGGTGCGGCCAACTCTGCTTACGTGACACCCATTCGTAGACACCGCCGACCATGCGAATGGGCGGATTCGACTCACTGAGCCACCGCCCGACTGTACGTTCAACCTCTAACGCATCCACACGACAGAGTTGCGTAACGGCGGCATGATCACTGTCCGTCCACGAACCGATGAGTAGAAATGGAAGCATTTCCGAGCCATTCGCAGATGCTGCCCAGCTTGGAACTTTTGTGTTGCCGCCGAGCAAAGCAATTATGGCTTCGATCCGTCCACGCGCTTGTTTTACAACAGACCTCGCTCGTTCTCCGGAAATGCCCATCGCGATAAGAGCGTCTACCGTTTCCGATCTCGGGAGATGTGGCAATACGATGTCAACATCGACTCCGCTTGCTTCATTGCCGTATGCAACGTAGACGTGATGCCCACGCTTGACGGCTGAAGCTACCGAGCCAATCGTTGGTGAATCCACAACAATGATACAAGGTGTCTGCTGTCCCGCTATCGCTCGCCAGACATCGGAATTTGTCAGTTGCACTGTTCTCGAGCGAAAATAATCGCGGTTCGGTTCTTTTTGCAATTCGATCACCGCTGCCAGGAAACCGATTACTTCCTCCGTCGAGTTCGCTTTCACACGCAAGAAAGATGCAGGTTTTACAAGCCAGTCGAGAACGCGGCCTGCTTGTTCTGCTCGCCCTGCCAACATCAACTCGGGAATCATTTCCGGTTGCGTGCGCGACTTGAAATCTTCCCACACTTCTTGAATATCACTTATCCCTGGTGGAAGTGTATGTATCGCCCGGCACAACCACGCCGCAACGGCAGGGCACGTTTGCAGCCATACTTCCAAGTCATCCGCATCGAATACGCGGATGTCGAGCCAAACATTTTCGGCCTTCTTTTCCACGGCCCAAATATTTTTGCCCAACCATCTACGCGGCGTAACAAACACGAATGTTGTTTGTTTTGACATTTCTGAATTCGCAACACGCTTCAAATAATCGCGGTTTGCTTTATCTCTCGGGTCGCTACCGGTTCCAATCTCCCAAACGGATTGTCCCTGTGGGACAAATGCATTACCCGAGGTTACTCGCAACAAGCCATCAACGCCCGGTCGATAAACTGAATCCCCAGTAGGCATTTCGATATGCTGAATCAAAGAGCGGTCAACGCTCGCAAGGATTAGACTTCGGATGAGAGCCGGTAACAGTTCTTGAGAGTTACGTCTGTCTGCCCATTGCACGAGGTGTGTCGCAGAAACCAGGTTGTTCATCGCTCACCATTTGGGTGATAAGTGATACGCTGCGAATCGCAGGATTTATGTTTGTGAGCGGTATTATACGCGATCCGCGACGCAACGAGAGGTCAGTTGAAATAAACTGAACGCGACATCACAAAGTCCGATCGGATCACCCACACAAAACCGCACAGTCAAAAAATCGCAGGCGATCTGACGTCAGTCGGCATTTGCTCGTGTCGCAAAGTGGCTCGGTTCTGACTTACGTCAGAAACAACAAAACCCACGGGGGTTGCCCGTGGGTTTCGGTGAACGTTGGCGTTCGATTATCGCTTGGAGAACTGGGTACCGCGACGGG
>JAYWCL010000042.1:0-37894 GCA_043780595.1 Limnoglobus sp. | reverse complement strand
TTGGAAGTTCCTTCTTCCAGAGGGTTGTGTGATAACTACCTATGGTGGAAGGACTTCCGCTTTATTACAAGCCCAGCTCCTTAACTTGATGCCAATGGGTTGGCGAAGTGAGTTCCCTGGGCTTGTGGATTTTTTTAAGGGTTGGTGAACGGACGAACCAACGGGTTTAGTTTCGGTGCCACGGGGCCGATGGGTGCCACGTAACCGACGGGGGTTACGGTTGCCGGTGCCAGTTTTGCGAATGCGACTTGGCCGGGAGTTGCTGTCGCTTTCGCGAAGCGGAAGCCCGGCAATAGCGTTTGACCAGATAAACCGACTTGTTGCACGACGGTGGCTTTTTCGACCGGCCCGACGGTCCCAGCCGTTTCACATTTAGAAGCAGCACATCCGGTCGCACATCCCATCGCGGGTTCCGTGCAGTTACGGAAATACGCTCGCAGCGGACTCTGATAAGGTGTCGCCAGGAATACGGGTATCCCTTGTTCTTTGCTCGGGTGCCAACAAAACCATTCCTTGAAGCGATCCAATTTGCCGCTGGTATGAACGACCGTCGCCTTCTCGCGTTGAACTTTTGCCACTGCGACCACGGGTTTGTAATTCGCGGTCGCATTGCACGTATTCGGGATCACCACGTTCGGGGCGCACGCCGTTTTTGGCTGGCATATCCAGTTCATCATCGACTTCAGCACACCCGCACGGGGAGCGCAATCCGCGGCACATGCACCGGGGAAATGTACGTTCGGATCGACCGGTATCGGCTGCGTGAGCATCGCAGGAATCGAAGCCCCGGAATACGCCGGAACCGTGGTCCCTGGCAGCATCACGACGTTCGGCTCGGCACAGAATGCCGCCGTTGGCATCACGATTAACGCAAGTAAGCTCGTTCGAAATCGATTCATCGATCACTCCCGCAAAGGCAAACTTCTCCATACCGTCACCATCGGCATCCATGCACGATGCGGTAGAATCATCGCGCATAGAGTGCGTTGCGATTGAATCGAATGGCGCAGACTAACCGTAACTTTCGGCATAATTGCCCCAACTTCACACCGACATGTGTTATTCGTCAGAAAATCATTCATCCATGCCGGGGATGCGCAATTGTCGTGCGGTTCGCACGTAGGAATCTGGCAAACTTAATATCGGTTGTACCGATTTCGTGGGCACGATCACCGCGGTTTTCGTCGGCGACATCTGGCCCGCGACCAGCAGCTTCGTGGCGGGATGCAAAACCGCACGGGCTGTCATCGCAGCCAACTCTGGTGTATTGCACTGTCGGCTGAGGTGAAGCGGAATTAGCGCCTGAAGTGGTGTTTGTCGTGCCTTCAACAGTTCGTCCGTAAACGCCGCCGCCTGAGCGTTCGACAGGTGGCCGTGACTACCGAGAACGCGCTCGGTGAGGTGTTTGGGCCGGCCGCAGTTCTGTTCCATTTGAACATCGTGATTGAATTCGAGTGCGAGAACGTCTGCTTCCGCAAAAATCTCGTTCAGGTACTTCGGCGCGTGCCCCAGATCGGATGCATACCCGAGCGACCACCATTTACCTGTGGTGCGCTCGAAGCCGTCGAAACGGAAACCGAACGTCGGATCGCTATCGTGCGGCACGCGGAACGGCAGACAGACGACATCCTCGCCGAGCGATATTGGCACGCCTTCATCAAAGAAGCGGATCGTGCCACTCGCCCGCAACGCTTCGTAGTCACTGCACCATTCGGCGAGTTGCTTCGCGTGTTGCCGATGCACGTAAAACGGCACTTTCAGCCGTTGGATTTGTGCGAGTGACGCAGACTTGATGTGGTCGCCGTGGGTATGCGTCAGCACGATCGCATCGACGTTCGACCAAGTCGCCCCGATCACCGCGAGTCGCTGACCGAGTTCGCGCGGCCCCAAGCCACAATCGATGAGAATTCCGCACGATGTCGTTTGCAGAAACGAGGCGTTCGCCGAACTGCCGCTGGCCAACACCGTGAAGCGAGCGAACGAATCGGGGACGGGTGGCATACGCAACAACTTGAATGAGTTTTCGCTTTTCGCTTGCAGTTCGCGTTGCGGTCATTTAGACTTTCTACTACAGAGTATAGAATCCGCTAACGCGAACCTGCCCTGCCTCGCCACCTTCTCGGGAGTCTCTCATGTTTGTCGTGCCTGGTTTTTCTGGGAAAGATACTTGCGATGGCGTCAGCCGTCGCGAACTGCTCCGCGTCGGCGGCCTCTCGTTCGCGGGGGTTTCGCTCGCGCAAGTACTGGCGATAGAAGCCCAGGCGAACGTGCCTGCCGCGAAAGAAAGTGGCGGACGCGGTTTCGGTAAAGCGAAAAGCGTCATCCTCGTCTACCTACAAGGTGGCCCGAGCCACCTCGACTTGTGGGATCCGAAAGAGAATGTACCGGACAAAGTGCGCAGCGTGTTCAAGAGCGCACCGACGAAGTTGACCGGCGTTCACCTCACGGAATTGATGCCGAAACTCGCGCAGCAACTCGACAAAACCTCGCTGATTCGCTCGATGAGTTACACGCCGAACGGCTTGTTCAACCACACGGCCGCCATCTATCAGATGCACACGGGCTACACGACGGACAAAGTCAGTGCGTCCGGGCAACTCGAACCGCCCAGCCCGAAGGATTTCCCCACGCTCGGCTCGAACATCATCAAGCTACGGCCGACTGATGTGCCGATGTTGCCGTTCGTGATGATGCCGCGCCCACTGCAAGAGTCCAACGTTGTCGGTAAGGGCGGAACCGCCGGTTTCCTCGGCAAAGCGTACGACCCGTACCTGCTGTACCCATCGGGCGACGACCTCGACATGGGCAAGATGGACCGCATCAAGGTCGATGACTTGAAGCTCCGCGAAGACCTGACGGCTTCCCGCATGACGCGCCGCGCGACGCTACGCGACACCGTCGCCAAGGGGATGCCGGACATCGAAAAATCGGTCAGCAAGTACGAACTCGATTCGTACTACGGTAAGGCGCTCGGCCTGATCGTTTCCGGTCGTGCCCGCGATGCGTTCGACATCACGAAGGAAAAACCGGAACTGCGCGAGAAGTACGGCAAAAACACCTTCGGCCAATGTTGCTTGCTCGCACGGAGGCTCGTCGAGGCCGGCACGCGGTTCGTCGAAATCAACTGGCCGAAAGTGGCGAACAGTGACAACCACTCGTGGGACACGCACGCAGGGCTATCGAATCGCCTGAAAAACCAGGCCGCACCGATGCTCGATGCAGGTTTGTCCGCACTTATCGAAGACCTCGATCAACGCGGGATGCTCGCCGACACGCTCGTCGTCGCCGTGGGTGAGTTCGGTCGAAGCCCACAACGTGGCGTGAGTACATCGGGCAATCAAAACAACGACGATGGCCGCGATCACTGGCCATACTGTTACACCGCCGTCATCGCCGGTGGCGGTATCAAACGCGGTTACGTCCACGGGAAGTCCGACAACACCGCGTCGGCCCCGCTCGATAGCCCCGTTCACCCGACCGAACTTTTGGCGACGATCTACCACAGCGTCGGCATCAAGCCGGACACGATCGTTCACAACCACCTCAACCAGCCCCGCGAACTCGTCAAAGGCGAAGTCGTCACGGGTCTGTTGAGCTAACGATTTGCAGTGTTTGTAGCTGGGGTCTGTGACCCCGGTTTTCAACGGCCTCACAGAGGCCAGCTACAAAAAATCTAGCGTAGCGGTCGTGGCAACACGACCGCTACGCTTTTTGCGTTTCGGACTCCACGTTGACACGCTCATTTTTTCGATGGTACTCTGTGCCTGGATTCCACCCCACTCGAGTTGCCACGTGCCGAACCGGTCCGAGCGATACCTTGCGATCATTCGCGGCGAGCATGGCGTCGTCGGCTACGCCGCTCGCGTCGGCCTTTGCGTGCTGAGTGTGCCCTACCGGATCGGTGTCGGCATCCGAAACCGGCTGTTCGACAACGGCCATCGCAAGGTGCATAAACTCGCGGTGCCGGTGATTAGTATCGGGAACATCACGCTCGGCGGGACGGGAAAAACGCCGTGCGTCGAGTACGTTGCGCGTTGGTGTGCGGACCACGGCAAGCAGGTCGCGATACTCAGCCGCGGGTATGGCAGCGACAGTGGACCGAACGACGAGGCGATGGTACTCGAAGAAAACTTGCCCGATGTGCCGCACTTGCAGGGTATCGATCGCGTCGCAATCGGGACGACGGCGATCGAAGAACTCGAAGCCGAGTTGCTCGTTCTCGACGATGGTTTCCAGCACCGCCGGTTGCACCGCCAATGCAACATCGTGCTGATCGACGCGACGTGCCCGCTACCGACACTACGGATGTTCCCGCGCGGCACGCTCCGCGAACCGATCCACCAACTGCGTCGCGCCTCCGCAATCGTCATCACACGCTGCGACGTGGCCGGTGTCGAAGCCGCACGCGAACAGCGAACGTGGTTGAGCGAACGATTCCCTAGCAAACCGATCGCACTCGCGGAACACGCCCCAACCGAACTGGTCGGTGTCGATGCAACGATGCCGTTCGAAGAGCTTCGCGGTAAGCCCGTGGCGGCATTCTGCGGTATCGGTAACCCCGATAGTTTTCGACGCACGCTCGAACGTCTCGGAGTAACGCCGAGTGCGTTTCGGATCTTCCCCGATCATCACGCTTACACTCGCAGTGATGTCGAAGATCTGGCGACGTGGGCGGGCGAACAACCGACCGGCACGCAGATCGTGACGACGCAAAAGGACTGGGTGAAACTGCGCGTCGCCGAGTTAGGCGGGAAGCCACTGTGGACGTTGAAGATCGCGTTTCGGATCGTCGATGGCGAGGCGGAGCTGCACGAATTGCTGCAAACGGTTCTGGAATCGTGCGATATTTCCGAACCGCCGACGACGTTGAGCGATTAGCAAAATCGAGGCATGGATGCGGACGATTGCTCTTTTTTTACCGAACTGGATCGGCGACGTGGTGATGGCCACGCCGGCGATACGGGCCGTGCGTGCGCGTTATCCGAACGCGAAATTGCTCGCCGTGTGCAAGCCGTACGTCGCCGATACGCTCGGTGGTTCGCCGAGGTTCGACGACGTAGTTCCCTTCGACAAACGCGGCCCGAACGCTGCACGATTTTGGTCGGTCGTCTCGCGATTGCGGCGTGAAGCGACCGATGCCGCGATCCTGTTCCCGAACTCGTTTCGCCCTGCCCTGGCAGCGAAATTCGCGGGCTGTACTCGCATCGTTGGCTTTGCACGATACGGTCGCGACGTGCTTTTGACGGATCGTTTGTACGCAAAGCGGAACCCGGATGGCCGACCGAAACCGATGCCGATCGTCGACGATTACAACCGCCTCGCCGAGATGTTGGGGGCGGATGCGCCCGGCCATAACCTCGAGTTGTTCGCGACACCCGAAGACGAACGACGGGCGGATGCGTTCCTGCACGAATCGGGCCTGTTGCAGTTCGACGAGATCATCGGCCTGAATCCGGGTGGCGCGTTCGGCGCGTCGAAACATTGGCCGACCGAGTCGTTCGCGAAAGTCGCACGCGATTTTGCGAAAGATCGATCGCGTGGCGTCGTCGTACTCTGCGGGCCGAGCGAACGAGAAGAAGCTCGCACGATTGCCGCGTTAGCGGGTTTGCCGAACGTCGTGCCGATGAGTGACATTGCACTGTCAATCGGGTTGACGAAAGCAATCGTTCGCCGATTGCGATTGTTGATTGCGACCGATAGTGGACCTCGCCATTTCGCCGCCGCGTTCGGCGTGCCGGTCGTAACGCTGTTCGGCCCGACGCATATCGGATGGACCGAAACGTACTACGCGAAGGCCGTTCACCTCCAGGAAGCGGTGCCGTGCGGGCCATGCCAACAGCGAGTTTGCCCGCTCGGGCATCACCGCTGCATGACCGAACTTTCGCCGGACAAGGTCGTGCGTACGGCGCAGGCACTACTCGCACATCACACACCAAACACCCACGAGCGTCGCCATGCTTGCTAACTTGATGCCACCACTGGCGATCCTCTCCGAGCCGATTATCGTCGATCACAGCGAGCCGCAAACGGGCGGGTTCCTCGTCGTTCACCCGCGCTACCGTGGCTGGCTGGCGCGATGCGGATTCTCGACGCCAACCGCGATCCTCGACCTGCCCGGCGAGATCGTTTCCGGCCATCCGGATCGCCATGTGGTGCGCGTGTCGATCCGCTCCGGGACGGGTTCGCGTACGGTCTACCTGAAGCGCGAACACCGCACGGGTATCCGCATCCGGTGGAAGAATGCCCGTGCCGGTTTCGGCTGGGTGTCGCGTTCCGAGCGCGAAGGGAAAACGCTGGAAACGCTGGAGAAAATCGGTTTAGCCGCACCGCAATGGATCGCCTACGGTGCCGATGCACGGGGGCGTTCGTTCCTGCTCGTCGACGAACTCGCGGGTTCGATCGAGTTGCGCGACATGCTTGCCGATAGCGATTTACAGACTTCGGAACGCCGTCAAATCGCGATGCGATTAGGGCGTGCGATTGCGGAAATTCACGAGGCTGGGTTCGCGACGCCCGACCTTTCGGCGAAACATGCGTTCGTCCGCAAAGGCACATTCGCGCCGACGATCATCGATTGGCCGTCGGCGATTCCGCGTGCAAAAATCGAACCGTACGACCGCCTCAAATCGCTCGCGTTGCTGTCCGCAACCGTCGCCGACACGCTCGCTTCGCCGCGAGATCGCTTGCGATTCTTGCATTCGTATCTTCGCGCGATCAAAGCCACGCAGCCACTGCGCTATTCGATGTACGCAAAAACCATTCTCGCGGAAGTACGGGTGATGCAACACCGCCCATCGGCGATCGACCAACGCCAGCCGCGCCGCACGGATCGCGAACAAAAGCTGGTTTGGCTGGCCGGCGAGGAAGTCTGTGCGGTGCCCGAAGTCGCCGCGATCTGGCCGACGCCCGCTGTGTGTGGCCCGTTTTACCCGATGGTCCGCGAAGCGGTTCGCGATGGCCAGCCGATCGCAATTCGCTTGCCCGATAGTCGTTCGTGTACGCTCGTCCGATTTCGCAGCACGAACCCGCTCGCACGACTCGCAGCGAAAATCCGCGGTCGAAGCTGGCGGTCCCCGGCGGCGAAGTGGGCGCGAATGTTGTTTACTCTCGAACGATTTGGCGTCGAAGTGCCATCGCTCCTCGCGTTCGGACAACGAACGCCATCGGCATTGCGTTCGGAGTCGTTTCTGGTTTATGATCTCCCCGATACGGCACCAACGCTCGGCGAATGGTTGAATCGTTACCAAACGACCGGCCACGAACGGCGACGGATCGCGTTCCAACTGGGGGCACTCATTCGCACGATTCACGAAGCGAATTGCGAAGTCGGCAGCTCGCCCGCCGCCTTCAAAGTGATTCAGACGGGTCGCGAACGGCGTCTGGTCATCGATCCAATCGCGGGTGTGCGGCGTATCCGAAAGAGCGATCCTTCGCGTTGTACGAACGATCTGGCAGCCATTATCGCCGCGATTCACCCGCGATTGTCGAAGGCGGACGCGATGCGAATCGTGAAGGGATATGGCGTCGGCGACACGAAAAATGCACCAGCGGCCCGCGACTTCACGGCCCGCGTTTTCCGTCGGGTATTCGGTCGATGACACCGCAACTAACATACGTGCCACCCTTGATGCACACGTTTTTCGGCCGTCTGGTCGGTACGAGTCGTCGCGTCCACGAGGCCGCCGACTTCGTCGATTTTGCCGGCGACCGATGGGCCGAACGGATCATGTCCGAAGTGATTCGCGATCAGTTTCACGAAAAGCAAGGGCGGACGATTAGCCGATGGACTTTGACGGCCACCGATGGCCGCACGCTGACCGTTTACCTGAAACGACATTACGTGTTGCCGCGTGCCAACGGCCTACTTGCGGCACTGTTCCCGCGCCATGCGTGGTCGACGGGTTTGCAAGAATGGGAACACCTCGAGTGGGCGAAATCGGTAGGCATCCCCGTACCGCGCCCGATTGCGGCGGGCGAATTTCGCGGGCCGTGGGGGCAACTTCAGAGCTTCCTTGCGGTCGAAGAATTAACCGGCATGTTGCCTTTGCACGAAGCGATTCCGCTGGCCGCCGAGCGATTGAATGCGACGGACTTCGCCCGTTGGAAATCGCGGCTCGTCGTGGAAATCGCGCAGTTGGCACGCGAACTCCATCGCCGTCGCACGTTCCACAAAGACTGTTACCTGTGCCACTTTTACTTGTTGCGCAACGACTGCATGCGCGTGCCCGAGACGTTCCGGTTGCAGATCGCCATGATCGACTTTCACCGCCTCGCACGGCACCGGATTGGGTCGCGTTGGTACCAAGTGAAAGACTTGGCGCAGTTGTTGTTTTCGACGGTCGGCGTCGATGGCATCACCGACCGCGACCGGCTGCGATTCTGGAAACATTACCGTGCCGGTGACTGGACCGGCTCGACGCCGCCACGCGGATGGATCCGCCACGCGGTCGAGCGGAAGTGCCAACTGTACGACCGACATAACCGCCGCAAGCAAGCCCGCACCGCTTCGAAGAGTTGAACATGGAAGTTGCCCTCTGTTACCCGAGTGTCCTCCCGGCCCGCGGCGGTTGCGAAACCTACATCGCCGACTTCGCGCGTCGCCTCTCGCGGGATGGGCACGGCGTCCACCTCGTGGCGTCCGCGTGGGACAGCGCCGCACTGCCGCCGTCCACACACTTCCACCGCATCGACAGCCCCACCGGCCCGCGTTTTCTGCGACCGTGGCGGTTCGCTGCGGCTTGCGAACAAGCCCTCAAACGCATCCCGCACGACATCAGTATCGGCTTCGATAAGACGTGGGGCCAAGACATTCTCTTCCCGCAAGGTGGCCTCCACGCGGCGACGCAAACGCACAATCTCCGCAAGTATCCGAACCGCATCGTGCGTTCCCTCGCCGCCGTCGGCAAGTGGTTCGATCCCGCGAATTGTTCGTACTCGTGGCTCGAGCGCAAGCAGTATCTCGGCTCGAAACGCCCGACGATCCTCGTGAACAGCGCGATGGTTCGCGGCCACTTCGAGCAATTTTACGGCGTGCCCCCAGAGACGTTGCACGTCATTCACAGTGCGATCGATCCGCTGCGATTCCATGCCGACGACCGCCTCAAACGACGTGCGGAGGAGCGAGACAGTTGGGGCGTCGACCCGTCCACAACCGTCGGCCTGTTCGTCGGAATGAACTACCGCCTGAAGGGTTTGGCCCCGCTTCTGCACGCGGTGGCCGCGATGCCCGCGGAGCGAAAATTCCGCCTCGCCGTCGTGGGGCACCGGAAGTTTGCCAAGTACGAACGACTCGCGGAATCGCTGAAGATTCGCGACCGCGTCCACTTCCTCGGCTTCCGTGCCGACCCGAAAGAGGCTTATTTCGCAGCCGATTTCCTCGTTCATCCGACCTTCTACGATCCGTGTTCGCTCGTCGCGCTCGAGGCGTTCGCGTGTGGCTTGCCCGTAATTACGACGCGCTTCAACGGCGTGGCCGAACTCATGCCCGCCGACTCGCCGTACGTGATCGACGACCCGCACGATGCCCGCGAACTGGCCCGCGCAATGACCGCGCTCACCGATGGGGCCAACCGGCAAGCTGCCGCGCAAACTGCACGCGAAATCTCGAAGGCGTGGACGTTCGAGCATCACTACCAGCAGTTCATCTCGCTCCTCGACGACGTACGCGGCCTCAAACGCGCCGCCTGATTCGTATCATTCACGTGTACCGAACCCGTGACCCCAGCGATGCGAACCGATGGCGATAGTGGGACTTTCCTGGCTGTGTTGTTACCTCGTCGGGGCGTTGCCGTTCGGCTACCTCATCGGTCGGGTTCGCGGCGTAAATCTCTTCCAAGTCGGCAGTGGCAACATCGGCGCGACCAATGCGGGCCGCGTTCTCGGTCGCAAGTTCGGCATCCTCATTTTCGTGCTCGATTTTCTCAAGGGCGCAATCCCCGTCGCGCTCGTCCACCGCATTCTCGAACCGCATACTGACATCAGTCTGTCACCCGCATCGATTCGCGTCGGGGCCGCAGCCTCCGTATTCCTCGGGCATTTGTTCCCAATTTACCTCGGTTTTCGCGGGGGCAAAGGTGTGGCTACGGGTGCCGGTGCGGTGGCGGTGTTGATGCCGCTACCGACGCTATGTGCCTTCGGAACGTGGGTGGTTTGCCTGTTCGGCTGGCGGATGGTTTCACTCGCGTCGATTGCCGCCGTCGTCGCACTTTCGCTGTGTCGCGTGGCATTCACGGCCCATCCATTTGGAAAACTCGAACTCGTAACCACCGCGTTCTGCTTCATCGGTTCGCTGTTCGTCGTCGTGAAACATCGTGCGAATATCCGACGTATTCGGAACGGCACGGAAACTCGAATCGGAGACTTTGCCATGCGTGCGATTGCCGTTCGGAGCCTACACGTGCTGGCCATCGGTTTTTGGTTCGGCGGGGCGGGCTTCTTCAACTTCGTGGCCGCGCGGTCGCTGTTCCCGTCGTTTGAAGCGGTCGTCGCGAGTTCGCCGAGCGACCGGACCGCATTCATTCCCATCGTCCCGCCGGGTACTTCGGACGATGCGAAAAAGAAGCTCGCGAGCGCCCTGGCTGGTGCGGCGGTCGGGCCGATCTTCCCGCAGTATTACGCGATGCAACTGATCTGCGGCACCATCGGCCTCATCACCGCGATCAGTTGGTGGAACGCCGAACCGCCGACGCGCGTCCACCGTCGGCGCGTCACTGTCATCGGGCTGGCACTCTTAACCGTGATCGTCGGCTGGTGGGTGTCGAGCATCGTCGGGGAACTGCGGCTCGCGCGGTTCGACCCCGACCCGATTGCGGCGAAAATGGCGAGCGATGCCTTCACGATTTGGCACTTCGTCAGCCTCGGCCTCAGTACGGTTGCGGTATTACTCAGCGGAGTCGCACTCGCGATGGCTGGGCGTATGCCTAACGCCCCAGCGGCTCCTGCTGTGTGAGACAATGCAGCGTGCCGAGGCCGTAGACGAGATCGACCGAGTGGATGCCGATCACATCGCGGTCTGGGAAGCAGTCCGCGAGGATGCCGAGCGCGATGCGGTCGTTCGGGTCGTTGAATGTCGGTACGATCACGACGCCGTTCGCGATGTAAAAATTCGCATAACTCGCGGGCAGTCGTTGGCCACTGAGTATCAGTGGCGATGGCATAGGCAACTCGACGACCGTGTATTTCCCGCCGCGCAAGCGATCCCGATTCTCTTGCAGAATCGCATGATTCTCATCGTCGCGATTGTTCTCCACGGCAACGAGGATCGTCATCGGATTGACGAACCGTGCGATGTCGTCGATGTGGCCGTGCGTATCGTCGCCGACGATCCCGCGATGCAACCAAATGACTTCTTTCACACCGAGGTACTCGGCAAACACCCGTTCGTAGTCACCGCGATTCAAACCCGGATTGCGCTCCTGAATACTGCTGAGCAAGCATTCTTCGGTCGTCAGCAACTGTCCTGCCCCGTTGACATCGATACTGCCGCCTTCGAGTACGAGACGGGTTTGCCCGTGCATCGGTTGCCGTGTTGGCAGCCTGAGCTTGCGGGCCACGATGGCCGGAATCGCATCGTCGAGTTGCCAATCGGGGTACTTCGCCCAGGCGTTGAAACACCAATCGAGTGCGGTCCGCTGGCCCGCCGCTTCGACGAAAATCGGTCCGGAATCGCGGAGCCAACTGCGGTTCGTCGGGATTTCGTGCAACTCGATATTCGCGATGTCCGCATCCACACGTTTGAGCGTGCGTATCACGATCGCGGCCTGAGTCGCATCGCGAACGACGATGTTCACCTTCTCGTATCGGCTCAGCGTGCGGGCGATCTCGCCGTACACCCAGCCGATCGTCGCGAACTTGCCCGGCCAGTCCGAAAGCCGGTGCGGCCAGGCAATCCACGTGCTCGCGTGTGGCTCCCACTCGGCAGGCATTCGATAGTTCACCATCTGTCTGTCTCATTTCCTTGGGTAACGTTACAAACTATATTATTCGCGGAAGAATCGGATACCTTTTCAGCCAGCACGACGAGCAAACTCTTATTTTGGTAGCCGCAGGTCTTTAGCCTGCGCGGGGTCTTTTACCCTTAAAAACCAGTCGTGGCGAGTCTTCGAGACGCGAAGCCATCCGCCACGAAGGATTATTTCGCTCGTATTGTGACGTTTCCGCGTCGGATCGTGTGCGATTTTCACGTTCCGTTACAGCATCGCGATTCAATAGGGTTCCCCTCGCTGGCGCGCGCAAGCGAGGGATACTCACAAAATGCAACACGTTATCGTGCTACCCCCCGAATTCACCACGAATTACACGAAATACACGAATAAGGAAAACAGTCCGACCTTGTCCGCTCGTTGACTAAGACATAACTGGCTGGTAAGTTTTTAGTATTGAAGATAGGCATTAGCTACTTTTTAATTGACACGCCAATGACACGTACCAAAACATCGTTGATTTTCGATAGTTGCCAGGCCGCGATTGGCTACCGCTTCCGCAACCTCGATTTGTTGAAGGCGGCGCTCACGCACACATCGGGGGCAAACTCTCGCGCGGCATCGAACGAACGATTGGAATTTTTCGGCGACAGCGTGCTGGCCCTCGTCACCTGCGAGTTGCTGTTTCACCTTTACCCGAACTACGACGAAGGCGACATGACGAAAGTGAAGTCGTCGGTCGTCAGCCGAAAAACCTGTGCGAAGTTCAGCCAGGAACTCGGCCTCGGCGCGTATCTCATCGTCGGCAAAGGCGTGATGGATCAGGGCGATATACCCTCGAACATGTTGGCGAACGTATTCGAATCGCTGGTGGCCGCGATTCACATCGACGGCGGCTGGGACGTGGCGAAAAAGTTCGTGTCTCGGTTCGTCGAGCCGGAAATCAAGCTCGTCGCCGACGATGCGATTAACAACAACGCGAAGTCGGCACTCCAGCAAGTCGCGCAGCGCGAATACGGTGGCACGCCGCGATATTATATGCTCGATGAACAAGGCCCGGACCACGACAAATGCTTCAAAGTCTCGGCGGAGGTGAACGATCATTATTTCCCCGCCGCATGGGGCCGCACGAAGAAGGAAGCCGAACTGCGTGCCGCGATGAACGCACTCGCCGACATTGCCGACGACCCCATTCCTTACCCGTCGAACTGAGGATCCCCCGATGACTCGCCGAACGATGTGTGCGATTTTGTGCCTTGTTTTAATGTCGAATATGGCAGTCCGTGCCGAAACGCTCGTGACGGTTTCGGCGGAAGGGGCCAAACTGGTTGCACCGTTCGGCATCGATTTCGCGGCGGATGGCACGCTGTATTTCGTCGAAATGGTGAAAGGCGAACGGCTGCGAAAACTGGACGCGAAAGGCAACCCGATCACCCTCGCAGGCACCGGGCAGAAGGGCTTCGATGGTAACGACGGTGCGGGTATTAAAGCCACTTTCAACGGCATGCATAGCCTCGCGGTGGGCAACGATGGCGCGATCTATTTGGCCGACACGTTCAATCAGTGCATCCGCAAGTTCAACCCGAAATCGGGACTCGTGACCCTGTTCGCGGGCACCGGCGACAAAGGTTTTTCCGGCGATGATGGCACGCCAACCGATGCGAAATTCGATGGCATTCACTCGGTCGCATTCGATGCGAAGAAGGAAAATATCTACCTCGCGGATCTCGGGAATCGTCGCGTTCGCAAAATCGATCTGAAAGAAAAAACGGTAACGACCGTCGCAGGCAACGGCGAAAAAGGCGTACCGAAAGATGGCGAACCCGCGATGAAGCAACCGCTCGTCGATCCGCGTGCCGTCGCCGTCGATTCCAAGGGCCGCATTTACATCATCGAACGCAGTGGGCACACGCTGCGAGTCGTCGATACCGATGGCACGATTCGCACCGTCGCGGGTACGGGTAAAGCGGGGAAGGAAGTTGGCGATGCCATGAAAGCGGCAATGAACGGCCCGAAACACCTCTGCATCGATCGCGACGATTCGGTGCTAATCGCCGACAGCGAGAACCATCGCATCTTGCGGTATCAGCCCAAAACGAAGACGATGATCCTCGTCGCGGGCATCGGCAGCAAAGGCAGTGCGGGCCTCAACGGCAACCCGCTCAAAGCCGAACTCAACCAACCGCACGGCGTCACCGTTCACCCCAAAACCGGCGAACTCTACATCGCCGACAGCAGCAACAACCGAATCGTGAAAATCGTGAAGTAAAAGTTCGCCCATACGAACCCCGTCTGTCAACTGTGCGAGATGCGATCTGACGTAAGTCCGATTTTGCGACGCTTCACGAAGTGACGCGAAACGGTCGCATTCCAACGCGAAACGGTCGCATTCCGACGCAAAACGGTCGCATTCCGACACGAAACGGTCGCATTCCGACGCGAAACGGACGGCACTTGCGACGAGTGTCGAATGATCGCTCTCGACATAAGCCCCGATCTGAGTTCACGATACGGCAACACAGCCAGGCAACGGATCCGTTTCTTTCGATCCCGAGTGGCATTTTGGGTCGCAAAAACCGAAAAAAGACCCGAAAACACGGTTTTCGAGCCTTCTCATTTCGGACTTACGTCGATTCTACCGTTGCGGTGGGGCCGCTTCGCGGATCGTCGCCCCTTTCTCTTCGCTGAGAACGAGGATCGCGAACCGCTCGATTGGCTGGCGTTCTGGCGTGCTAACCGAGGCGTAATCGAAGCGGCCGCGGATGTCGGTGTAGCCATCCTTGTGGAACTTCACCGTGCCATCGGCGAGTTTCGCGTACACCTTCACGTAGACTTTCGACAGTGGCTTGTCAGTCGCCGTCGCTTTCAGTTGGCCGTAACTTTCCGTGACTTTCACGTCCATTGCGTTGGCATAATACGGCACGGATCGCGACTTGCCCGCCGCCGTAATTTCCACGAGTACGTTCCGCTTCACGAACTCGGCTGGCAGGTCGAACGCGAATTTCGCCTGTCCCTTCGGCAAGTTCACGATCCTCGTCAGGTTCGGCTTGATCGACGAGAACTGCCCACCCGATTGTTGCACGAACGGGTTCCGGCTAAACAGCAGTTCCACGTCCATGAGATAATAATTGACCGACACTTCACTGACATTCTGCGAGTTCAGATTCACCTTGCCCGCATCGATGGTGAACTCGAAACTCGGCTCGGTCGCGGCGAGGTTGCCTTGGGCTTGATCGCGGTTGTCGGCATCGTTCACCTTGCCCGCTTTGCCTTCCATTTCATCGATCTGGCTCGCGATCGTCGCAAACGCATTTCGCCATTTGTCGACCGGGTGGTTCGCATACTGGATTGCCACCGCACGCGCTTTCTTCGGCTCGTCGGTAAACAGATCGAGGTACGCCGCACAATAGTCGTACTGCAACCGCGTCGTCACTTTGTCCGCGTCCACCGTTGCGAATGTCGTCGAGGCCTCATCGATTCGGTCTTGCAATAACAGGTAATACGTCACGGCCAAACGGTCGGTATCGTCCAGGTCGCGACGATAGCTGAGCGACTTCAAGAAGGCGTGGTACTGCTGGTGCAATCGGTCGTTGACAATCTGGCGACGATGGCCGAGCGCGTGGGCACGTGCGTTTACCAACGGCTTGTATTCGAGGTGTTCGTACTGATGCCGCGCCACGGGGTCGATCGTCACCAGTGGGCTGACGAGTGGCCCACCGCACATGTTCAGCAGTGCATCGGCGTGCATCAAATACTGTTTCGCGGTCGGCAAATCCGCGTGGAGAATGCCGTACGACCAGAGCGTCGATTGATACAGGTGACGGGCGTGGAGTAGCTTGACGATCGTTTCGTAGAAGTTGCGGTCCTTCATCCGGAACGCGATTTTGTCGAGGTTGAGTGCCGAGACATTCTCGCGGTTCAGGAACGCAATCACCTCCTCGTTCGTGCCGTTTTGCGAGACGTAATCCCACGAAGTCGTGTCGAGTTTCGTCGGCTTCTCGACGACGTGGAACGTCGTCACGGGTGCTGCAATCACGAAGGTTTCGCCCTTCGCCACGTGGACGGGGAAGTGCGCGAACTGGCCGGGCTTCGGGAAGTAAAAGAAATAATCGACCGTCTGCGTGCGGTACGGTTCGAGATCGACCACGACCGTTTTCGTGAACTGGCCGTTGGCTAACGGGATCGCGCCGACGGGCAACTGTAGCAACACTGTCAGCTTCTGCCGCGACGATGAGGGGTTCGTGACAACGAGCTGACAGCCGTACACGGTGTGTACGACGAATTCGCCGGTCACGAACTTATCGAGGCGTTCGCCGTTCTCATCGCGGTAGCGGTCGCCGTTGCGGTAGAAATTCTGGCTGACGAGGATCGGCACGCCACCGCCGTTGCCGTTCGCGGGGCGAACTTCCTCGTGGAACGCAATCATCGGGCTTGCGGGCACGAGGGTCATCTTCCCCGCATCGAACTTCATCTCGTGCTTGCCCGCCTCGAACGGCAGGTCGAACACGCTGAGCGCGAACATCACCTCCGTGAAATTCCGCGACGCATCGGGGAACGATTTCGACAAAAACGGCGACTTGCCATCGTGCATGGCATAGTCGTACCAGAACGAATTCACGGGAACGAGGTTGGCAATTTGCAACCCGATCGGCAGGTGATAATAGTTATTCTCCGCCCACTCCATCGTCGGATCGACCTTACGATACAGTGCTCGAATCGACTTCCGCGCTTCGTCCCTCTCAAAGTACTCGACTTCCTTTTCGTCCAGTTTCTTCATCTTTTTGTCGTTTTCCCCATCTGTAAGTGCATCTTTCGCCGCTTCTTTTTTCATTTCGCGATTCGCCGTGCCATCGCGTTGGCGTCGCAGCGACTCGCCTTTCTCACCCGCTTTCGCCGGCGATGCTGCGGTATCACCCATTGGGCCAGCTGGTCCACCGCCGAATTGATTCTTAGCGGTACCACCAGCCCTCGCTCCTGCCTCTAATCTCAATGGGTCCATAACACTGGATCGCTGTTTCAACTCCGCGAAATCCGATTTGCTATCCATCGCGCCGTTCACGACGGCGGCATCGAAGAGGTACAGTTCGCGTTCGAGTTGCTTCGGCAGCAATCGTAAAAGATCCTGGAGGTGGCGTGCCGTCTTCGGCGATTCGCTGGGGGTGCGCATCCCGAGCAACACGCGCTCGACGGTGTTCAGGCGACTGTATTCCCACGGTTGCAGATACGAAATCAGATCGCGGTCGAGCAAGTAATGATCGACGAACGTTTTGTCCTTTTTGTTCGCGATGTACGGCTTCACGACCGCGTTGAAGAACTCGGGGTCTTTCTTGCTAATGAAGAAATTCAGTTCGTGCGAAGCGAATTTCGAGTACAGCGTTCGCTTCTCCTCGATCTTCAATTTCGGCCACGTGAGAACGAACGAAAACTCGGCGACTTTGGGATCGGTCAACAGCGTCGAATAGAGCGAGTGGACTTTCGCCAAGCTGTCGTAATTCTCGAATCGGCTCCCTGCGACATCTTGTAGCGTGAACGCCTGACCGGCGGCGAGCACAGTCACTTGCTTCTGCTGCGTGAAGTGCTTCGTCGGGTCGAGGCCCGTTAATAGCCGCAGATCGACGAAGTTTGCAGGCATTTCCGGCAGACTGATGCTGCGGACCGTCGTGTTGATCGGGTCGATGGCGACGATGTGGATCATCGCGTGCGGGCCGATTTCCTTGCGTTTGACGACGATGACGCCGTTCGCGTCGGGCAACAGATTCACGACCGCGGCCGACGAATCCATGAGGAAATCGAGGTTCGCAAACGCACCCGCCGGGCCGACCGGTCCGCGATCTTGCATGCTCTTGGCCAACGCAGGCGCGGCGGGTGCGGGCATACTGCCTGGGGCCGCGCCTTTCGCGCCGAACATTTCGCCGCCGGCCGCGAGTTGCTCGCCGGTGTCGGTCGAACGGATCGCCCACGGGTTCAACAGCAACTGCGGACGGTCGAGCATGTTCCCCGCATACTTTTTCATGCCGCGGCGATCGAGCACGTAGCGATATTCATCGCCGATGTTTCGCCCCGTGAGATAGACCGAATCCGCGCGGCCCGGATAGACGCCGCTCGGCTCGATACCTCGCACTCGGCTGAAGTCCGCGAACGGGGAAAACTCCGGATGGTAGCGTGTGGCGTAGACGTGAACGCGGGTGAATTTCGAGTAATCGGTGAGGCGGATCGTGACGTTCTCCGCGTCGGCGACGATGTCGCGAATCTGCACCGCTTTGAGCGCCGCAACTTCGAGATGCCTCAGCGCGCCGAGGACGTGGCCGTTTTGCAATTCGCCCGCAACCACGCGGATGCGGATCTTCTCGCCGCTGGTTTTCAAGTACAAATCGTAGTCGCCTGGTGCCAGCTTCCGCAGTTCGATCGTACCGTTCTGAATCGCGATCGAATCGAATCGATCGGCGCGGACCGTGCTACCTTGAACTTCAAACAGTGCGAGTTCATCGCGCGTCGGTTCGTTTAATTTGCCGAGGTACGGCACCGAGACGACATCGCCCGCCTTCGCATGAATGAGTTGCCGATACGTGTGCCGATCCGAGAGTAACGGCCACGTGTGGGATGTGCCTTCGGGGCCGCTGGCGGTGATCTGCACGATGTCCGTCAGCGTGCCCAACTGCACGCGGCCGTTCGCGTCGGTCTTCAATGTCGCGTTCACGGGGTTGCGGAAATCGCGATGCTTGATCGCAAGTTGCACGGGGCGGTCGTGCTTCGGTTCGCCGGTGCGGCCAAGGAGTTCGATGACGTAGTCCGCACCGAATTTGGCGAAGTGTAAATCCTCGATCTTGTCCGTGCGATCGATCTCGTTGATCGCGAACGTCTGACTAGCGAATAGCTCGATTGGCAGCGTTTGCGTGAGGCCTTTCACCTTCGCCGATAATGAAAACGCGATCCGCGACAACCGCGCGGGTACGCGAATTTCGTGGATCGATTCGCGGTCTTCAAACAGCTTGAAATTCATTACGTCCATCGTCGTCGGGATGTTGCTCATGTCGATCGACGCGACCGTCAACTTCACCTCTTCGAGCAACTTCACCGAGATCGGGATGCCGTTCAACTGGAGCGAGGCTCGCACTAAAAGCGGTGCGATTCGCTGGGAAATCAGCGATTCGCGGTCGATGTGGAAACCGGCGGTCAACTGGTACGTTTCGGCTTTGTGGTCGAACATATCGAGTGAAGAGAAGTCGCCACGGCTGATGACAACGGGCCGTCGGCCGGGGTTGGTGCTGAACGGAATCTTGACGACGCCATCTTTGCCGGAAGCATACTCGGTGCCGTTCAACCACGCCTTCGCGTACGGCACGGTGCGATTCGCTTCGTCGATAATCGCGAGATCGATACCCGCGGTGCCGGTTTTCGCTAGTGCCCGTAACTGGCCCTTGCGGATCAGCGCGCGGCTACTCTTGCCACTCCCGATGAAGTCGATCACATAAACGCCGGGCTTCGTCAATTCGGGGAACGCAAACGAGCGGGCCAACCGTCGCAACGGCGGATCGGCGTAGGGCGTCACTTTCTCCGAATTCGCGACTAAACCATCGAGGTTAATGTCGGTATCGATCTCTTTCAGCGTCGTGCGATAGACGTTCCCCGTGTTGATTTCAAACACCTTCACTAACAGTGAAGTGACGTTCTTCACGTGCAAGTCGAGCTTCACCGCTTCATCGGCGGCAAAGTCGGTTTTGTTCGTGTACGCGAAGTCGATATCGATGCGGTCCTTCAATTGCCGGAACAACTCCGGGGGCAGTTGCGATGCCCACTGTTCGCCATCGCCGAGGCCGTTCTCGATCTTCGTTTCGGCGAAAAGATGCTTCAAATACAGGTCGTTAATGAACGGCTCGAACTCTTTCGCCGATGCCGCTTCGACGAAAAACTCTTTCAGGTAACTCCGCACGAGCGGCTCGTCGGAGCCGATCCGTGGCAGCAGCGAGATCGGCGTATAGTCCGCGTTCAGATCGGCGGGGTACTGTCGCGATTCGACTTTTTCGAGGAGATCCTTCGACATGTAACCTTGGTTCCGTGGCAGCGCCAAATACGCGAGAAATCGCGCGCGATCGTACGTTCCCTGGGCACGGTCGAACGCGAGGCGGTGATACAGTACGTGGGCTTTGAGCGCGTTGTGTGCGGGTGCCAACTTCGCCACGAACGCTTGCAGACGCTCCAGATACGCGAGCGCGACTTTACGATCCTTCTTCCAGTCGTCGTCCGCACCGGGGTGCAACCGGGCGATCACCGCGTAAATGAAGTTGGTTTGGTTCAATAACTCAGGGCGGAGTTTCAACAGTTCTTCGAGTTGAACGAGCGTGAGTTGGTTGTGAATCGGCAGTGAGCCGAAGCCGCCGGAGTTCACGTGGCGTAGGTCGGCATCGATCAGCGCGACGAGGTTTTTGACATCGGGCCGCGTCAACCGGCTGAGCAAAATCCGGCGATTGTCGGGCGACAACTCGCCGGCGCTCAGCCAATCGAGGGACGAATCTTCAAAGTTGTTCAGGTTCTGGAGGTTGCTCAACGAGTTGGCGCGGAGCGTCTCGCGTGAGATCGCTTTCGGGTCGAGTTTCGTCGGTAAGTTCGGTGCGGCTCCGACGACTTCCTTCTGATGGTAGAAGCCGAGGCCCAGCTTATTTCGCACGTATTCCAAGGTTTTTTTGGGGTCGCGCTCGTACGTCAGTAAGGCGTGTCGCGTTTGAATTTCCACCAGTCGCGGCGTGTTTCCGTGTCGTTCGCTCCACGGTTTTAGCAACGCTTCGGCTTTGTCGAACTGTTCGATATTGAGGAAGTACAACCCGTGATAGTAGTAGAAATCGTCGGTACCGGGGATCAGTTGCTTCAGGACAGCGGGGCGGTCTTTCGAGAGTGCAAAATCTTCGATAAAGCCGACATCGCCACCGTAGGCGAACGACGATGTGAGTAACATCATGACGACTCCGAGAGAGCGGATCATCGGTAAACCCCCCGAGATTGTGAACGAGTTGCGTGCGAGTACACCTTACGCGAAGAGTGTGTCAACGGTGTAACAAGGCTTCCAGAATCGACGTAAGTCCGAATTCAAGTGGCTCAAAAACCGTGTTTTCGGGTCTTTTTTCGGTTTTCGCGACCCAAAATGCCACTCGAGATCGAAAGAAACTTATCCTCCACCAGTATGCGTTGCCGTATCGTGAACTCAGATCGGGGCTTATGTCGAGAGCGATCGTTCGGGACTCGCCGTAAGTGCCGTCCGTTTCGCGTCGCAATGCGACCTTTTTGCGTCGCAATGCGACCTTTTTGCGTCGCAATGCGACACTTTTGCGTCGCAACGCGACCGTTTTGCGTACGTTCGTGCAACGTAGCAAAATCCGACTTACGTCAGATCGCAACTCGCACAGTTGACTGTCAGCGTTCGTATGGGCGAGTTCGCAAGCCCCGCAAGCTACTCCATTGCGTCCCAGTTCCACTCTTGCATCGCTCGCATTCGGGCGTGGTCTGTCATGTCGAAATGCAGCGGCGTGACCGTGATGAATTGCTCGGCCAGTGCGGTAACGTCGGTGTCGGGGTTCGGCGAGGGGCAGTGGAAATCCGGTCCCATCCAGAAATAAGTACGACCGCGCGGGTTCACGCGACGGTCGAACTTCTCGCGGAACGTCGACACATTTTGTGGCATCACTTTGATACCGCGGATCGGACCGCGTTCGAGCACTGGCACATTGACGTTGAACAGGCTGCCCGGCGCGGGTTCGTTCGCGAGAATCTGTTCGATCACTCGTCGCGCGTAACTCGCACCTTTGGGAAAGTCGTAGATTTTTTTGTCGTATTCGAGCGAACACGCAATCGCAGTGTGATGGTAAAACGCGCCCTCGACGGCGGCGGCGACGGTACCCGAATAGATGACGTTGATCCCTGCATTCGACCCGGCATTCATCCCGCTGACGATCAAATCGGGCGGCTCTTCGAGCAGTTCCAGAAGTGCCAGTTTCACGCAATCGGCCGGTCGTCCTTCGACCGCCCAACCGATGAGCGACTGGCCATCGTCTTCGTAAACCTCGTTGACGAGCAACGGAACCAACAGCGTGACCGAGTGCCCCGCCGCACTCTGTTCGGTAGCGGGTGCCACGACGGTCACGGTGCCGAGTTTCTTCAACTCCATGCGTAACGCACGCAGGCCCGGAGCGTAGATGCCGTCGTCGTTGGTCAACAAAATTCGCATGAATGTCGTCCTCGTTGTGCGTCAATTGCGTTGGCGTAGCTCGAACATGAATCGTTCCGCGTGGCGATTCCACGGCCAGCGGCCGATGATCTCTGCGCGGTAGCCGAGCATATTTGCCAATTCTAGGAAGCGTTCCGCGTTCACGACCATTTCGCCGCGGTGCCCCGCCGCTCGTTCGACCAACGGCGAGGTAATCACGTCGGCGATTATCGCGCCCGATGGTTTCAATAACCGTCGGGCTTCGGACATTAAGAGTACGGTTTCGTCGAAAAATGTGTGTGTGAAGACGCTAAAGAAAATCGCGAAGTCGAATGCGCCCGCACTGGCATCGAATGGCACCGCCGTCATGCCACCCTGACGGAACGCGAAGTTCTTGCGGCGGAAGGTTCGCTGGCAAAAGTCGATCGCTTCCTTGCCGATGTCCGTTCCGAAATACGCACCGCGATCCGTGAGATAATCCTTCATCGCGCTGGCCATTTGACCGGTTCCACAACCGATGTCGAGGACGCGCGAATCCGGCGTCAGACCTCGTTTTACCAGCATTTCCAGGCGTTCGCGCGAGGATCGGTCGTACTGTTCTTTCGAGTGATACGCACCGACTACCCACCAATGGTTGTCGTCGAGGTTTGCGGTGCGAAAGACTTCGTGGTAATCGATGTCGGTCGTTCGAGGGCCGATTACCGGCACCGGCAATCGGACGACTTTCGATTCGGAATGCACTTCGGCAAACGGTACGTCGTCGACACGAACGAAGTCGATTTCCAACGTGAAATCGCCGACGACATCGGGAGTCGGAACGGTGAGGGTCAGCGATTGCGGTTCGCCGGGGAACAGCGTGCGCGGCAGTGCGGCGAATGTCGGAGGCAGATCGAAAGAATCGTTTCGACAAGTGAGCCAACGGCTGCGTAGCCGAACGGGTTGGTGGCCCGTCGAATGCCAAGGAACACCCGAGCGGTTCTGTATTTTTAAGTTCAACAGACAGCGCGAACCCGCTTCGAGACAGGGCGGCGGATCGAGCAATACGACCTCCCCGCGACACTCGTTTGCGGGAAGTGCGGAACTCGAAGTGGAGTGGAGTAACGAGCGTTTGATCGCTCGTACGAACTTCCAGGCGGCCGTCGATTTCACTACTTGCATCATGCTCGATCTCCACGCAACGCGAATATCTCGCAGGGTAACGGTCCGATGAAGGCGGGGTCAAGTGGAATGATCTTTCACGACTGCAACGCGAAACGAACTCGGGGTTGTTGCGGTTTTACCGAATCGTGTAGAGTTCCGAACTGACGCAGAATGAGCGACAATCGATCGAGGAACTTCGGCATGGATGCCGACCCATTATCGGCAGACGATTTCGTCGTTTACCTCGAAAAGGTGACCGAACCGTACACGGGCACGACGCTCCTGGGGTTGGGAGGCTACGCGCCGATCACATCGGAGCTGTTGCAAATCGAAGTTCGTTACGATGGCGAAACGGCATCGATTGCGCGCATGACGATCGTCGATTCGGAATCTCGCGTTCACTTCACGACGCAACTGCCGTTCGAGCCGCACGTGGGCCGCATCTGCGTAGTGGCCTGCGATTCCGTCGGCGAACTGATACTTCGCGATGTCTCCGCAAACGAAATCGGACAACGCGATGAAATGATTGCGGTTGCCAACAACGGCATCATCACCCGATTGCTCGGCATCGCGAAACGGGGTGGCAAGAATATCGTCAGCGGCCAAATCTTTTCGCCGCGTCGCTGGTGGGCACGTGCGAACCGCGTTGCCGAATTGCTCCTTCGCGTTAAGCAAAAGATCCGCACGAAGTTATTGCTGCGCCGCTTTCCCGGCCGCACCGTACACGATGCGTTCATTGCCAATACTGTGGCCGCTCCAGACGAAGTTCGATTCGCGTATCGACCGAAAATTAGCATCTTGATGCCCGTCTTTAACGTCGAGCCGAAGTGGTTTTTGAAGGCGGTGAAATCGGTTCGCGATCAGCATTACGACAACTGGGAATTGTGCATCGCCGACGATTGTTCGACCGAGCCGCAACTGCGGAAAGCGTTCACAACGTTGATCGATGATGAACGAATTCGCTTCATTTCGCGTACGGAAAATGGCCACATTTGTGCGGCGACGAACAGCGCCGCCGAACAGGCGACGGGTGAGTTCATTGCCCTCCTCGATCACGACGATTTGCTTGCCCCGCAGGCATTAATCGAAATCGTCCGTCGACTTCAGACGAAACCCGATGCCGATGTTTTGTACTCCGACGAAGACAAAATTGATGCAGAGGAACTCCGTTACGATCCGCAGTTCAAGCCCGATTGGTCGCCGGAATTGTTGCTGAGCTACAACTACGTCAATCACTTTACGTGCATCCGCAAGAGCCTCTTCGATAGCGTCGGGCGTTACCGCATTGGCTATGAAGGTTCGCAAGATCACGACCTGCTTTTGCGCGCGACGGAATGCACGAATCGCGTCGAGCACATCCCGCAAATTCTCTACCACTGGCGGGCGTTGCCGAGTTCCACGGCCACGGCGGCGGGCGTCAAAACCTACGTCCATACAGCCGGGCGACGGGCCGTCGAAGACGCACTGCGACGACGGGGTGTCAGTGCCGGACTGAGCGTACCCGCATTCGCGCAAAAACTCGGTTTGCCGATACTGCAACTCGCAGGAACGAGCGACGGCCCGAGTGTCGCGGTGATCGTACGCGGCGCGACAAACGAAGCGATGCGAGCCATCAAAGCGAACACCGATTACCGCAACTTCACTGTCTATTCTGAGACGTGTGGAGCCGAAGATTACCTGCTATTTCTCGATGCCGGCGTTGTGCCGCGATCGCCGAACTGGCTCTCGCAATTGATGGCATATGCCACGCTGCTGGGCGTCGGTGCAGTAGGTGCGCGAATCGTCGATCCGCACGGCACGACCGCATCCGCAGGCATCGTATTGGGTATGCACGACGGCATCGCACCAGCGAGCGCCTTCTGCGGATTGCCTGAAGATCAAGTCAGTTACTACTTCTTCGCGGAAGTATCGCGCAACGCGGCCGCCGTTGGCGATGGTTGCTTGTTGACTTCGCGAACCGCGTTCGAGCAAGTCGGTGGCTTCGATAATTTGCAATTTCCACTGACGATGCGCGATGTCGACTATTGCTCGCGCATTCGGGCCGCAGGCTATCGTTGCGTGTCGGTCGGTGGCGTCGAATTGCAAAAATTGGAAGTGGCACCGCGGCAAAACGATCCGCTCGAACTGACCACGTACTTCAAGCGTAACGGACGATCGATCGACGCGTATGCCAACCCGAATTGTTCGAGCCGCACGGCATTCGAACCCGCGAATGACAGTGTCGTGTCACATCACTCGGCAACGAGCGGACCGCTTCGCGTCCTGGTCGGCGCGCATAACCTGAATTCGCCAGAAGGTGCGCCGCGTTACCTTTCGGAAATCATCCTCGGTTTGCAGGCACGGCACGCGGTTTCACCGTCGATTCTCTCGCCACTCGGTGGCGCGGGCGAAGCGGTTTATACGGCGGCGGGTGTGCCGACGACGATCCTGAACGAAGTATGGAGCCATCGGTTCGTCGATGGTGCGTGGTCGCCGCGCGAGTACGAAGCGGCACAGTTCGCGTTACGGAAACAACTGAAAAAACAGCAGCCGAACGTCGTTGTTGCGAATACGCTACTGACGTTTCCGCTAGTCGAAGCCGCCGCGAGGCTCGGCATTCCATCGGTTTGGATCATCCACGAAAGCTACTCGGCGGAACACCTTCGCCGCCTGTTTCCGGCGTTCGCGAAGGGCCGCATCGAAACCGCATTTCGTCTGGCATCGCGGGTCGTACCGGCTTCGCACGACACGGCGGCGTTGTTCCGACACCTCGATGTCAGTAAGAATTTTCGCATCATCCACAACGGCATCGATCCGAAATCGTTCGACGATTACTGCCATCGCGTGACGCGCGAAGAAGCGGCACGACAACTGCCGGGCGACCGTAGCAAAAAAAGCATCCTCTCGGTCGGCACGGTCTGCGAACGCAAGGGGCAACACACGCTGGTCGAAGCGGCTGCGTTGCTGTCGCGGACTCGCAACGACTTCGTTTGCGACCTCGTCGGCGTTCGCGATTCGGTGCCGTACGCGAGCTACGTTCGCGAACTCGTACGACGAAATCGCCTGGAAAACGTAGTCAATCTCGTAACCGAGACGGACCGCGTTTGGCCGTTCTACCGTGCGGCAGACATCTTCGCGTGTACGTCTCACATGGAGACGTTTAGCCGCTCGATCCTCGAAGCCGAGGCGTTCGGGTTACCGATTGTGTCGACGCAGTGCGAAGGAATCGCGGAGCAAGTCTACTGGGGCTTCAACGCATTACGCTTCGAAATTGGCGACGCGAATCGACTGGCATCGCAGATTGCCCGCTTCCTCGACGATGACGAATTTCGCAAAAATGCCGGGCTACGGTCGCGTGCCGCTTTCGATAACCACCAGACTTACGATGAGATGCTCGACCAATACGAAACGACGTTACGGTCGGTCGCAAACGTCCGCAATCTGCAACCCGTACAAAAAATCGCCGCACGTCGCGCGGCATGAGGGAACCGATGGCCGCACTCCAAACGATCGGGCGACGAATGGCTTTTGCCCTGTACCGCAAGCTCTCCATGCCGATACGCAACCGATACCGGCAGTTCGCCGACTACTGTCGGGATGAAACCGATGCGACATTTTTCGACATCCACGACGTGCGGAAATTCAACCGCAGCCTCGCTGGTTGGGGCATCGCTCCGCTCTCGCTCGACCGCGCCGCTGCCGAGCGAAACGTGGCTGGTGCGGCCCGATTCGTCGTCAGTTTGCTCGCGACATATCCAGCGATTCATCGACGATTCCCACAAGCGTTGTCGAACGGAGTCGATGGCGAATTCGCAAAATGGCTTTGTGGTTCCGGCTCGCGACGCTTTGGTTTATCGGCGATTGCCGTCGGTCATATCCGCGAAGCATTCGAGGCCGATCTCGGTGCGCGGGTGCGTCGTGTGTTCGAACTACGCGAGGATTTGCGCAGCGTGTGGCCGCTCGCGCTGACGCCGAAACAGCGCGGTGAATTCCTCGGCTGGTTGATGTCGTACGGCAAAAAAGACTTTCAACTGAGCGAAGAATCGGTGTTGTGGTATGCCTATGAAACCGACGAAGACCGCGCGTGTGGCTTGTCCGCCAGCTTCCGGTTGCACCCCGAATGGCAGGCCGCCGTGCCGCACGGCCTGACGCGATTCGGTTGGGACGAACTCAAAGCGTGGGTTGGAAAACGCTACGGTTTCGATTGTCGTTGGCTGAAACGCGCAACGTACAATCCCGTGTGCGGGCCGTGGGACGAACTGCGCGCGTGGCAAATCGCGAAGCCAAATGTCGTCGGCGAGCTTCCTCAGAATGCCGATGCAGTGGCGGCGTGGCTGGCCACACGACCCGCGGTGCACACACTCGGTGCGCACGGAATTACCACATTGCAACGCGAGATTCGCGAGGGTGTTCCCACGCAACTCGGCGTGAATATCATCGGCCTGTTCCGCTACACATCGGGCTTACAGCAAGCGGTGCGGAGCACCGTCGAGTCGTTGAATCGGTGTGGCGTACGGACGACGCTCCGCGATTTCCCCGTGCTTTTCCTACGCGAGCCACGCAACAAAACGGCGTTCGATGGCCTCGAAAACTTCGACGTGACGATCTTGAACACGGGTATCGATGTGCCCGTTGCGGAGGCGTATCGCAAGTGCGGGCTGCACTCGCGTGCGGGTGTTCATCGCATCGGCATTTGGTGGTGGGAACTCGAAACGCTACCGGCCGCGTGGCACGATCGCGGCGATGGTGTCGATGAAATTTGGGCACCGACCGAGTTCATCGCGCAGGCGATGCGGACGGCGTTTCGCAAGCCGGTGTACCCGATGTTGCCCGGCGTTTCGCTATCGCCATTCGTGCCGTTGCCGAAGTCGGCGTTCGGACTCGATCCCGCGAAAACGACGTTCACGTTCGTGTTCGACATGAATAGCCGAATGCAGCGCAAGAATCCGCTCGGCCTGATTCGAGCTTTCCGCAAAGCCTTCCGCACCGATGAAACCGTCGAACTCGCCATCAAAGTGTCGCCGCCCGAAACGTTTTACAAGGACCAGTGGCAAGAACTTCGCGAAGCCGTCGATGCCGCAGGGGTCACGCTGATCGACCGCGTGTTGTCGCGATCCGAACTGCTCGCGTTACTGAATGCGTCCGACAGCTATGTGTCACTCCACCGCTCGGAAGGCTTCGGTTTGACGTGTGCGGAAGCGATGTTACTCGGCAAACCGGTGATCGCCACCGCGTTCTCGGGCAACCTCGATTTCATGACGCCCGAAAATAGTTTACTCGTGCCGTACCAACGAATGACGTTGCAAGAAGACATCGACCCATACCCGCGCGGGGCCGTTTGGGCCGACCCGGACCTCGACCGTGCGGCCGAGTATATGCGTTTCATTCACGACAACCCGGTGCAGGCGAAAGCACTCGGCAATCGTGCGAAGCGCGAAGTCGAAGCGACGCTTTCGCCGATCGCAGCGGGAAAGCGGATGGTCACGAGGCTCGAACAAATTCGTCGCGAACGCGGTCAATCGGCGACGTGAGCCAACTCTTGAGGTGCGGTTTCGCGTATCCCGGTAGGTAGTTCGACGCGAAATCGACTGCCTTTTCCAGCCTCGCTTTCGACGTGAATCGTACCGCCCAGTTGCGCGACGTACTCTTTGACGATGGCGAGGCCCAACCCCGCATGAACGCCGGTGGCGGTGCGCGACGCATCCGCGCGAAAGAATCGCTCGAACACCCGCGAGACCACATCGGGCGTCATGCCGATGCCCGTATCGGCCACTTCGAAGTAAACGGTATCGGGGCGAATTCGTTCGACGAACAACTCGACGCGACCGTTTGGCGAGTTGTACTCGATCGCGTTGTGTAGCAAGTTCGTCAGCACTTCGCGTAGCTTGTCCGCATCGGTTTCTAGCTCGATGCCATACTCGGCATGAATGTGAAACTGTAGCCCCTGCGACTCGGCCAGCGGGCGAATAATACTCACGCAACGCTCGACGAGTTCCCGCGCATCGACCCGCACGTTCACCACCGTCGTCTGGCCCGCGTCGATGTACGCGAGCGTCATCACTCGCTCGACGAGTTGGCCGAGTTGCTTGGTAATCACGCGGCATTCGCCGAGCGTTTGCTTGTACTGATCTGCGCTACGCGGTTTGCGGAGAGCGACATCGAGCGTCGTTAAGAGCGCCGCCACGGGGGTCCGCAGTTCGTGGGAAATATCTGCCACGGCCTGCTTTTCTCGGTCGAAAGCGTGTTTCAACTGATCGAGCGTCTGCGTGAGGTGTTGATGGATCGGCAGCAGTTCTTGCGAAAGTTCGTGTTTCTCGACGGGCAGCGAGAAGTCTTTCTCCGTCACGCCACGCACGGCATTCGTGAGGGTGTGGAGCGGCGTCATTCCGCGGCGAATCAAGATTGGCCCGCCTACTAGCAGTGCGGCAAAAGTCGCGATTCCGGTAGTGGCCAACGTGATGCGGACGGCACTTTGCGTTCGAGCCGTATCTGCGGAGAGTTCGTCTTTTTGTTCGGTGGCTTCGGCGTGAATCGTCGCGATGATCTCGGTTAATTCGGCAATCGGCCGCGCAACGTGGATGTATACACCTGGCAACGGGTCTGGTGCCGGTGGTGGAGCGCCACTGCGGTTCGGCGGCGGTACTGGTCCAGGAGGAGTTCGTGCAAAATTCGACATTAGGAACGGCAGTACCGTCTTGATGACGACCCGTCGTCCGACTGCTCCGCCCGGTAAATTGACATCGTCGTGAAAGTGATCGCCGAGCGACAATCCAAACTTTGCCGGTTCGAATGGCAGCGTATAGTTACCGAGATTCGCCGAGCGCCGCACGCTGTTCGCCGAACTATTGAGTTGAATGAACTCTTGTGCGCGATCGTCTTCGTCGAGTTGTTTCAGGAACAGTTCGTCGAGTTTCAGGCTCGAGAAATACGCCCGCATAACGGGGTAAAACAGTGGCCCTGGGTTACGCCGTCCCGGTGCGCTGACGGCAAGCCAGACGGCGGGCGAGATGGCACCGACGGGGCCGGTCATCATTCCGGGCATCGGTATGAGGCCGAGTGCCGGCGCGTTGATGACGAGTTGAAACTTTCGCGATTCAACGTTGGCCTGCGCGATGTATTCGTTGTTCGCCGTCTTCCCGACTAACCGCGCGTGCGCGAGAAGTTCGCGGTCGAATTTCTCGCGCTCATCGCGTATGCGTTCTTCCGCACGCAGCCCAATCGCCTCGGCGGCGGCTTGTTCTTTCTCCACGAGTGCGCGGCTACTCACGCGATCCGCAAGCACGCCGACCACACCCAATCCGAGTGTGAGCAACAACAGAAAATAAATAATGAGCGACCGCTGAATGGATCGCATAGATAGGTACCGTTTGAGAGTGAGATTGCCGAGGGGCTATTTTTTCGCGCTCGGCTTCGGTGCGGGTGGCAGATCGTCTTCCCCACGCAATATGTAGCCCTCGCCCCAGCGCGTCATGATCAGCGGCGGATCGAACCCTTTGTCGATCTTGTTCCGCAAATAGCGAATGTACACATCGACCACGTTCGATGTATTCTCGTCGTATTCGTCGTAGAGGTGTTCCCAAATCATCGTCCGCGTGACGACTTTGCCACGGTGGAACGCCAGGAATTCGAGCAGTGCATATTCGCGCGGCGTCAGGTGAATCGAAACTCCCGCGCGATCCGCCCGCCGTGCTGCCGTGTCGATTGTCAGATCGAAGACTTTGATGAACGGATCTTTCACTTGATGGCTACGGCGAACCAGCGCACGAACGCGGGCGAGGAGTTCGTCGAGTTCGAACGGCTTCGCCAAGTAATCGTCGGCACCCGCATCGAGGCCGAGGATTTTGTCTTCCGTCGTCGTCCGCGCGGTCAGCATGAGAACGTGTGTCAGAATCCCACTCGAACGCCACTGTTTCAGCAGCGTCAGTCCATCGATCTTCGGCAACATAATGTCGAGTATGATGACATCGTACTGGGTGGCCCGTGCCTTTGCGTCGGCGTCCTCGCCATCGCTCGCCACATCGACCGCAAAGCTCTCTTCCTCCAGACCCTGCCGCAACGCTTTCAGCAGCGGGATTTGATCCTCGACGAGCAACACCCGCACGGCAGTCTCTCCGGAAGTTTATCCAATAACAACTATCGTTTTAACATCTTTGCCATGAGTGTGTTATGAGAATTGCAACAATTCAGCGCGACTCCTCCTCCACGCCATCGACAAATCGTTTGCACTCGGGCAAGGCGTTCAGAAACTGTCTGCCGTAGCCTTTCGTTAAGACGCGCGGGTCGAATATCACCACCATGCCCCGATCGGTGGCGGTGCGGATGAGCCGCCCGAAGCCCTGCTTCAACTTGATGATCGCTTGCGGAACTTGATAGTCGTTGAACGGGTTGCCACCGTTCTGTTGAATCGTCTCGAGCCGGGCTTCGGTAAGCGGGCGATCCGGCACGGCGAATGGCAACTTCGTAATCATCACGTTCGAGAGCGCATCGCCGCGAATGTCGACTCCCTGCCAGAAACTATCGACGCCGAACAGCACCGAACGCGGCGTCGTGCGAAACGCTTCGAGCATTTTCGGTGCAGGTAACCCTTCGCCTTGGCAGAACAGCGTGTACTGATTTTTCGCGATCCACGGGCGTAACCGATCCGCGGCCCGCTGCAAAAACTGATAGCTCGTGAACAGCACGAACGCACGCCCGGAAGTTTTGGCAATCATCTCCGGCAACTTGTCCAGCACCGCCGATTCGTACGCCGCCGCTTGTGCGGAAGGGTCCGGCATGTTGCGGAACAGGTGCAACTCGACTTGTTTTTTGTAGTCGAACGGGCTGCCGAGTTGCACGGTGTCGGCTTTATCGAGGCCGAGCCGTTTGCGAAAGAGATTGAAACCTTCGCGGCCGCCGGCGCTCATCGTCGCGCTCGTCAGAATTACGGAGGGTACCTTATCGTATAGCTGTTCCTTCAATGCTTTGCCGACTTCAATCGGCGCGCTCGACAGCGTCACCCGTGGGATGCGGCCCTGTCCCGCACGCACTTCGATCCAGTAAACGTGGCCGTCCATCATCTGCCCGAGCCACTCGCGCACGCCGTTCGCCAACACCGTCAGGCGATCGGCGCGGCTCGTCAGTTCGATTTTGTCTTCGTCCTCGCTGAGTGCCTTCGCCAGAATCCGCAACGCTCCCGCTAGTTTGTCGAGTTCGTTCGAGAGAATATCCGGGATGATGCCCGTTTCGCGAACCCGACCGGTGCCACGCGGTTGGCTGGTGTGCCAGGTGTGCAGCGCACCGAAGAACCGCTCTGAGGCGTGCCGTGCGGCTTCGACGAGTTGAAAACTCTCGCCGTCGCCGTTCGTGGTCAGCACGCCTTTGTTGCCGCGCGGCGCTAACAGTTCGTTCAACAAATATTCGACCGTGCCTTGCCCGATCTGCAACCCGAGGTGGTCGGCGGCCACGTCTTCGAGGGTGTGGGCTTCGTCGAAAATCACCGCCGAGTAATCCGGCAACAGCCCCGCCCCTTGCTTGCGAAGGGCCAGATCGCTGAAGAATAGCGAGTGGTTGACGATGAACAGATTCGCGCCGTGTACGGTCTTGCGAGCTTTGTAATAGAAGCAGTTCTTGTAGGTTTTGCACTTCTTGCCGAGGCAGTTGCCGTTATCGGACTGAACGACATCCCAAACCGAAGGCATTGGCTGAAAGCCGAGATCGGCCTTGCTGCCATCGAGCGTCGTTCGGGACCATTTGCCGACCTGAATGAGTTGCTCCATCGCGACGGGATCGCTGCCGATGACGTTCATGCGTTGCTGGGCGGCTTGCAACCGACGTAGGCTGAGATAGTTGCCGCGGCCCTTCACCAACACGGGGCGGAACTCCATACCCAAGGCGGCTTGCAGGAAGGGAATATCCTTTTCGATCAGCTGCGATTGCAGGTTGATCGTGTGCGTCGAGACGACGATGCGGGCGTCTTTGTTCTTCGCAATTTCGGCAATCGCGGGGGCGAGGTACGCGAAACTTTTGCCGACACCGGTGCCCGCCTCGACGAGCAACGGCCGCCGCCGCGCGATCGCATTCGCCACCGCCGCCGCCATATCCTGCTGTTCGGCCCGCGATTCAAACCCCGGCATCCGCTGGGCAATCAACCCACCTGGCGCAAGCATATTCTCGTTCTTCATCCTCGCATTATCGGAGTTCGGAGTGTCCCTGTCAGCGTCAGTCTTGCGATGCGTTTCGGCGCTCACAGTGAATTTCGCGCATTGGTCAAATCTGCAAAGATTCCTTAACCTTCCCACTTGACCTGGCTGATGTTCGCGGTTATCTTCCGACTAATTGTTACAACATACCACACGAGGATTCCACGGACGGTTCCCAAGGGCAGTGATGCTCGCCTCGGATTCGACGGGATTTCTCTTCGCTTGTCACGCCGATGCCGAGTACCATCGCGAACGAACCCGAGAACGGAAACCCGACCGTCACGCCCTTTTGGGGCACGATGGCCGGTAAGGATTCGCTCGTGGCGTGGGCACCGGCGAAAGTGAACCTGACGCTGGAAATTGTCGGCAAACGGTCCGATGGCTATCACGCGATCGAAACGCTGATGGTGGCGATCGACTTGTTCGACACGCTGGAGTTTCGCGACGAGCCGTGCGGCGAATTGCGACTGACTTGCGAACCGACTACGCTGCCAAACGGGCCAGAGAACCTCGTCTGGAAGGCCGCCGAGGCGTTTCGCCGCAAGACGGGGACGACGAAGGGCGCGACGATTCGACTGACCAAACGGATCCCGCACGAAGCGGGGCTGGGTGGCGGGTCGAGCGATGCGGCGGCGACGATACTCGCACTGAACCGACTGTGGCGGCAGAACTTGCCGCTTGCGGAACTGGCGATCATCGCCGCCGATGTCGGCTCGGATGTCGCGTTCTTCTTGCACGCCCCGGCTGCCATTTGCACGGGTCGCGGCGAGATTGTCGCTCCGGTTGCGATGGGGCGAACGCTCGATATTGTCGTCGTGAAGCCGAACGTCGGCCTCTCGACACGTGAGGTTTACCGCCGAGTGGCCGTACCCTTACAGCCGTTATGCAGTACAGACGCTTGCCGAGCCTTGACGGATGGCAACGTGCAAAATTTAGCGAGCGAATTGCACAATCGGTTGCAGGAACCGGCATTCGTGGCCGCGCCACTAGTCGAACGAACTTACCGCCGACTGGCTGCCCTCGGGCCGCTCGGCTGCCAACTGTCGGGTAGTGGGTCGGCGCTGTTCGCCTTGTGCAAAGATCGAACCGATGCCATTCGGATCGCCGACGCGATGCGGAGAAGCACACCACCGGATGAAGTTTCGCCGTTTATTGCAGTGACGCGGAGTTGGCCCGCAACCGATTGATCCAGACATCACATCAGAGGAGAGCGACGGTGCAAATCACGGAAGTACGCATCAAGTTGTGCGAAGAGAACAACGAGCGCCTGCTCGCGTTCTGTTCGGTGACCTTCGACAACGCCTTCGTCGTTCGGGATCTGAAAATCATCGAAGGGACTCGCGGCATGTTCGTGGCGATGCCCAGCCGCAAACTGACGGATCGGTGTACGCATTGCGGCTGCAAGAACCACCTGCGTTCGCGATTCTGCAACAACTGCGGTCGGAAACTCGACGAAGCGCGAGCGACGAAAGAAGTCCCCGATGGCCGCGCGAAGTTACACGCGGACATCGCGCACCCGATCCATAGCGGGGCACGCGAGCACATTCAAAGTGCAATCGCCAAGGCATTCATCGACGAACGCGAACGCTCCAAGCAACCCGGTTACATCTGCCGTTACGACGAGTTCGACTTCGACGACGACGTGCCCGCGAACATTCACGAGATGGGCAAGCCGCTCGGCTACAAAACCCACGGTCCGCACCAACCCGCCAGCCGCGGCAACCACTTGAGCGATAGCGAAACCCCCGCAATCCTCCGCGAAGACAGCTTCGGCTCGGGGATTATGTAAACTCAACTATGCCGCGTTTTGTCATCCTCGAACACGACTGGCCGACGCTTCACTGGGACTTCCTCCTCGAAGCGGGGGCGGCGTTGCGGTCGTGGCGATTGCGTTCCGAACCGGCCATCGGCACGGTTATGCTCGCCGAGGCGATGCCCGATCATCGGTCGATCTATTTGGATTACGAAGGCCCCGTTTCGGGCGGGCGCGGGACTGTGAAACGATGGGATGACGGCACGATCGAGTGGATCGACGACCGCGTAGATCGAGTAGAAATTCAGCTGCACGGCCACATTTTCGGCGGCCGTGCCGTGCTGCTGCGAGTTGGCGAGAATTGGACCTGTCACTTTTCGCGTTAATCGCGATCTATTCCCTTACTCGGCTGTAGCGCTTTTGATGTTCTTGAGTTCGGCGCGGATGAGCGGAATGAACTCGAGTTGCCCCGGCATTTGAACGAATTGCAGCTTACCCGTGACTTCGACCCAAATGTGATCTTTGAACGAGTTCAACGAAGCATCGGTAATAATGCTTGCTTTAAGCGGGATTGTGTCGGCGGCGCAGCAGGTCATTTTGAGGCGATAGAGCGTGCATTGACGGTCGCCGACGCGGCGAAGTTGGCCTTTGATCGTCACTGTCTGCCCTTGTAATGCCTCGCGTTTGTCCGCGTCACTTGCGGAGTCGCTGAGTTCGGCGAAATCGAAGCGTCCGCCACCTTGTTTGTCGGCGACTTCGCTGACTTCCCCGATAGCCGATTCTTTGCCCAAGAGTCGTTCCGCACCGGCGGCGCTGAAGCTCTGGTTCGGCAACCCGAGGAAAAACAACACGACGGGGAACATCAGCACGATCGCACGCCAGAACACCCCGCCATGTTCGTGGTCGTCGTGCGAATGATCGTGGCTCGCCGCTTTCACCGGCTCGTGCTTGCAATTTTCATCGTGAACGTGCCCATGATCGTGATCGTGGTGGGCGTGCGACCCCGTCGTTTGCCAAAGTGCAATCGCCCGGATCGCGGTCAGCAGCAACAACACCGACCCGCTAATCAGCACCCAGATATGAAACGGCTCCGCAAGGATGTAACTCAGCATTCCCTTGCGTTGCATGACGACGCTCATCCCACCGAGGATGATCGCCACCACGCTGAACGAACCGCAGATCCCGATGGTGAAGAGATTTTCGAGATTCTCATCGCCATGATCGTGCGCATGATCGTGATCGTGCGTGTGGGAATGGCCGCCATGATCGTGTTGTTTCAGTTCGATGGCCATAACTTTTGCTCCGGTGAAATTACTTCGCTACGACGACCGCAGTCGGCACGGGTAGCTTCGGTGCGTAGACCGTGTGGACCAGCATCGAGTATATCCCGACTTGCACGACGACGCACGTCACGATGACGAGTATCAGCTTCGTTTTGAACACCCGCGTGTACATTAACAGAAGTTTCAGATCGAGCATCGGCCCGAGCACGAGGAACGCGAGCTTTGCCGAGAGTTGCATCTTCGTGAAACTCGCGGCAACGAACGCATCGGCCTCGCTGCACAAACACATCACCACGGCCATGAGCATCATTAACGGGATCGCGAGGTACGGCTGTTCGTTGGAAACTCGTTCGATTTCGCCCGGCTCGATCATCATTTTGATCACCGAAGCGAGGATCGCACCGAGGATCAGGAACACCGTAATGTCCATGAAATCGTGGAGTGCGGTCGAAGAGATGTTCGCCAAACGCTTCATCAACGGCTTCGGTTTGTCTGCGATTGTGATCTCATCGTCGTCCGCCATCGGCAGCGTCGAAGACTTTGGAGCCGCCAGCGAAGTGAGCAGTTTCGTTCCGTGTTTGCGGTAATACACATTCACGATCAGCCCGGTGATCGTCGCCACGACGAACCCCATTCCCGCCCGCAGAATCACCATATCCCAGCCAATTTTGTGGCGGTCGAACGCCACATAGGTACTGAGCAGCACGACGAGGTTCACGATCGGGCCAGCGAGCATATACGTGATGCAACACGATAGCGGAACGCCCTTGCGGAGCAATCGCCGCATGACGACGACGATACCACATTCGCACATCGGGAACACCAACCCGAGCAACCCGCCGATTATCACCGCCGGCAGTGCGCCCTTCGGCATAAACCGCGTCACCATCTGTTGGGGTAGCAGTTCTTCGAGCACCCCCGCAACCAGCGCGCCGAGCACGATGAACGGCAACGCTTCCCAGAGGATCGACTGAAACGTCAGGATGAAGTCGAGTATTTGTGCAATCACGGCGGAAACCGGTGAGTGTGGGGCAAACGAACAGCCGCCCCGTAATGTTACGAAGACAGGCTACAAACCGTTCGCAGAAAGCATTTTCATTCGAGAAAGTCGCGTGAATCCGACCGCTTCCGTTTGCGAGATTTACGACGCGGCGGAACAACGAGCGTGGTGAAACGCTTGTCCCATATGAGAAACACAGAGATAAAATCGCTATCGAGCCAATACACGGCAAGTTCACCACGTCATCTGAAAACACTTGATAGAAAAAAGGGGCATAGTTCCAATCGCGGCGATTCTGGGTAGCAGGAAAGTGGTTACGGCACTTTCCACCCACCCCTCCGCGAACTCACTCCCGAATTGCGGAATGTAGCTAACACACCAACGACTTACGTCCGATTTTGGCCGAATGGACTCACGCCGAAACCACTTTTCGGCGTTCCTTTTT
>JAYWCL010000041.1:0-27601 GCA_043780595.1 Limnoglobus sp. | reverse complement strand
AGCCGATCGAAGCGCGACTGGAGCGTTCTGCGACTCTACCCAAGTACGACATCGTCATCCACCCCAAAGCAGGTAAATCATGACATGCCGGACGCCTAAAGAGCAAGTCAAAACGCCAGAAACCAGACGCCGGAAACGCGGTTACACCCTGGCACGAGCAACACATTGATGCTCGGCGAACGACCCGCGAGCCACGATATTCAGTTCGGCTGGTGGTATGCGGGCATCGGCCAGGGCAGCGTTGGTTCGATGGACCTCGTGCTCGGCGTACGCGAACCGAACTTGCAGCCGATCGTCAGCGGGTCGCTGTGTGGGCCGGGGAATTACCCCTTCATGGCGGCGAGCGGGTTCAACGATCCGTGTGGCATGTTCCACTTTTGGAGTCCGCACACCGGCGGCGCGAACTTCGCGTTCGCCGATGGCAGCGTGCGACTCCTACGCTACACCGCCAACCCGATCATGCCCGCACTCGCGACCCGCGCCGGCGAGGTGGTTGCGATCGAGTGAGTTTTACGGCCCCGCCACGAAATCGCCTGCGCGTCAGACACGCGCTTCGTTACGCAAAAAATATTCGCAGACACTTTCTTTGAAGGCGCGACACCCGTAATATGGAGTGGTTTTCCGGCTACGAGTGCGACGGGGTGCGGGATCGTTTTTCGTTGGAAACAAGCGCAATCTCGATGTAGCCTTCCCAAACTGCCCGAATCGGACGATCAGACCGTGCAACCGCTTTCCGTGCCGCGAAATTCCGCAAACGTGGGCAAAGTCTTGCAATTCGCGTTGACAGAGCCATACGACTTTTTTTACACTAAGTGTAGTGCGATGCGGATGTTCGGGAACGAACGACCGCAATCGCTCGACCTGCCCGACCGCCGAACCCGGCACGCCGACGCACTCTCTGCAACATTCCCTCACCGGGACGGACCCCGGCGATTGTACCTACAGCACGGATGTTAACATCCCCTTTCGCCCGTTTCTTAGGAAATGGTCGACGTAGGAAGTTCGCCGATGGCTAAGCCGTACTCCGAGTTCACGAAGTCGCAACTCGCCGACGCGGCCCGTCGTGTAGGACTTCCCCGTTGGGAAACGATGAATAAAGAGCAACTCGTGAAAGCACTCTCTGCCCCGTCGGTTGCCAAAACGACCAAGAAGCCGGTTCCCGTTCGCCCGGTTGCGAAGCCGACGGCGAAGAAGCCGGAGGTCAAACCGCAGCCGACGCGACCTACTGCGAAGGCGATCCCACCTCGGCCCGCTGCCAAGGTGACCGCGCGGCCCGTCGCGCCACCTTCTCCACCCGCACCGATCAAGGGCGGCAAAGCGGCAGCGAAGCCGATTGTCCCACCTGCCAAGCCCGTCGTCAATGGGGCGGCGAAAAATGGTGCGAAGCCCGTCGTTCCCCCCGCAAAAACCCCGAAGCCACCTGCGGCTCCGAAGCCACCGGTGCTGACCAAGATCGATATCACGATTCCGCCCGATAAGGATCTCTCCAGCAAGAGCGTCAAGGGTGCCGTCATCAAAGACCGCATCTTCCTGATGGTTCGCGACCCGTTTTGGCTCCATGCCCACTGGGAACTGTCTTACCAGTCGGTCCAGCGTGCGGAAGCCGCACTCGGGCAAGATTGGCACGGTGCCAAGCCGATCATTCGGTTGTTCGACGTGACGTCGCAAGACACGACCAGCACGTCCGAAGCCCCGATTCGCGATCTCGTCGTCTACGGAGGTTGCACCGATTGGTACATCGACGTACCCCAACCGCCGCGAAGCTACCGTGCGGACATCGGCTACATCTCGCGTCGCGGCCAGTTCTACGTGCTGGCTCGCTCGAATGTCGTCACGCCACCGAAGGCCGGTGCCACCGAGTCCCTCGAAGAGAACTGGGCGACGGACATCGACGAAAAAGCCGCCGAGCGATTGCTGGCAATGTCGACGGGGTTCGAGTCGTCGAGCGGTTCGCCCGAACTGCGCGAGTTATTAGACGAGAAACTGAAATGGAGTTCGAAGGACACCGCGTTCGGCTCCGGTGCCGTGCTTCCGGACAAGCTGAAAAAGTTCGCGTTCTCGATCGATGCCGAACTGATCGTTTACGGCAAAACCGACCCCAGCGCGCACGTGACGCTGCAAAACGAGCCGGTGAAGCTCCGCCCCGACGGCACCTTTACGATGCGCTACAGCCTGACCGACGGTCGCCAGATCATCCCCGCCGTGGCCCAGGCATCCGACGGCATGGAAGAACGCACGATCGTGTTGGCCATCGAGCGCAACACGAAGCACCTCGACCCGATGGTCCACGACCTTTACGGCGAAAATTGATTGTCGGGCTATGCCGAGAGGGGACAAATCCGTTCGAGAAGGTGCAACGATCGCGCCTTACTGTATCGATTATGGCAATTCCTATCACGTCGCGTTCACGACAACGTCGCAAAATGCCGTCTCGCGTTGCGACGTATTGTGGTGCGATTCCCGTCGTTTCCCTAAGCTAATATCCGCGATGAAGCAGCGATTGTGGGAAGTCCAAATTGTGCCGAAGCAGGCACAATCGTTTTTTATTGTCATTAAGGCGAAATCATACCAATGGCCAAAAAGCAGATCAGCGACCTCGGGAATCTCACCGGCAAGAAAGTCCTCGTGCGGGTCGATTTCAACGTGCCACTGGACAAGATCAGCGGCGAGATCAAGAACGATCGCCGCATTCGCGGTGCGCTGCCGACGATCAAGGCACTGCTGAAGGCGGGCGCTTCGGTGATCGCGATGAGCCACCTCGGGCGACCGACCGGCGACGCGGTGGCGGACAAGTTCCTGACGATGGACAAAGTCGCCGAACGGCTCGCGGACCTGCTGGAAATCCCGGTGGCAAAAGCGGGCAACACCGTTGTCGGCCCGGAAGTCACCGCACGGGCGGCAGCACTGCAACCCGGCGAAGTGCTGATGCTCGAGAACCTGCGGTTCGACCCGCGCGAGCAAAAGAACGACGCCGAGTTCGCGGGTGCGATTGCCGCACTCGGCAATGCCTACGTCAACGATGCGTTCGGCACCTGCCACAACGACAAAGACGCGAGCATGGTCGCCGTGCCGATGCGGATGAAGAACAACGGCTTCCCCCGTGCGGTCGGTTTCCTCGTCGCCAAGGAACTCGAAATCATCGATGCCCTCATGGCGCAACCGAAGTTGCCGCTTCTCGCCGTGATGGGCGGGGCAAAGGTTTCGGACAAGATCGCGTTCATCAACGTGCTGTTGTCGAAAGTCGATCAATTGCTGATCGGCGGCAAGATGGCGTACACGTTCCTGAAGGCACAGGGGCACGATGTCGGCGGCACGCGGGTCGCCCCAGAAGAACTCCTTGCGGCGCAACCGCTGTTGCACCACATCGGCGGCAAGATCCAGTTGCCCGTCGACTTCCTCGCGGCGAAATCGTCGGACCTCAACGAGACGAAGCATATCGTCAACGAGGCGATTCCCGCGGACTTTGAAGGCGTCGACATCGGCCCGCGCACGGTCGACGTGTACAGCAATCGCATCAAACAAGCGGGCACGGTGATCTGGAACGGCCCCGTCGGCTGGTTCGAGAAACCGGCATTCAGCAAGGGCACGCGGGGAATTGCCGAGGCAATGGCGCACAGTAACGCCGTGACGATTGTCGGTGGCGGCGAGACAGCCGAGGCAGTCGAGCAGTTCGGCTTCGATACGAAAATGACGCACGTGTCGACCGGCGGTGGGGCGTTCCTCGCCTACGTCGAAGGCAAGCCATTCCAGTCCCTCTCGCAAATCGACGATAAATAAAGGTTCTCCGAATGTCGAATGCCGATCTCCCAAAGCGCGGGGTTCCCGAAGGGCTGTGGATCAAATGCCCGTCGTGCAAAGCGACGGTCTTCAAGAAGGACGTTGCGCGCAATCTGAACGTCTGCCCGGAGTGTCAGCATCACTTCAACTCATCGGCGCGCGACCGCATCGAGCAACTGCTCGACGAAAACACATTCGAGGAATGGGACGCGAACCTGAAGCCGGTCGATAGCCTCGGTTTCGTCGACCGCATTCCGTACGCGCAACGGATAATCGAAGAGCAAGCGAAGACCGACATGAACGACGCGGCCGTGACGGGGATGGGCTTTATCCGCGGTCGGGGCGTCATCATCGGCATCACCGATTTCGCGTTCATGGCGGGCAGCATGGGGTCGGTTGTCGGTGAGAAACTGACGCGGGCCGCCGAGCAAGCGACCGAGCGCCGGCTGCCGTTGATTTTCGTCAGTGGCTCGGGCGGTGGCGCGAGAATGCAAGAAGGGATTCTGTCGCTGATGCAGATGGCGAAAGTCTCGGCGGCACTCGCGCGGTACGACTCCGCCGGCGGGTTTTACATCTGTATTTTAACCAACCCGACGATGGGTGGCGTTGCGGCCAGTTGGGCATTCCAGGGCGACATCACGCTGGCCGAACCGAAGGCGATGGTCGGCTTCGCGGGAGCACGAACGATTAAGAACACGATCCGCCTCGAACTGCCCGACGGCTTCCAAACCAGCGAATTCCTGATGGCGCACGGCTTCGTCGATCGCATCGTCCACCGCAAAGACCTGCGAACCGAAGTCGCCCGGCTCATCGATTACTGCAATATCTCCTGACCGGGATCGTAACCATGACGAACGATCCGGACGACGATCACGATCAGCGGTTCAAGACGTTGCTGCGGGAGTTCCTTCCGGAATTCATCGGCTGTTTCTTCCCGCACTGGTACGACCGCTTCGACTTCTCGCACACCGAATGGCTCGAACAAGACGCCTTCCTCGATCCGCCCGACGGCGAGCACAAGATCTTCGATCTGGTCGCACAAGTTCGTACCGTCGAACCGGTCGAGCCGGGCAAGAACGAGTGTCTGGTGTTGATTCACATCGAGGTCGAATCGACCGATTCGGGAGCGAATCTCCGTCGGCGAATGCTGCAATACTACGCCTATCTCCGGCGTTCGCGGGCGATGCCGGTGTTCCCGATCGGGCTGTTTTTGCACGTCAGCGGTAACGGGATTGGCTACGACACCTACGAAGAAAAACTCTGGGGATGCACGCTGATTCGCTTCGATTATTTTACGATCAGCTTGCCCGCTCTCGATGGCCTGGCACACGCACACGGAACAAATTTACTCGGCGTGGCGCTGTCGTCGCTGATGCAATTACCGAAAGCGGATCGCGCACGATTCTTGTCCGATGGCCTAGACCGGATCGCGAACACCGGTGAGAATGACAGGAGAAAGTTCCTGCTCGCCGAGTGTCTGGACAACTACACGATCATGAGCGAACCGGAGCGAGAAACGTTCGAGAAACTACAAGAGGAGAAGCAACCGATGGAGAAAGAATTCGTTAGCAGCTTCGAACGCCGCGGTATCAAAAAAGGCCAAGCACTGGGCGTCGCTTTGGGCGAAGCTACAGGCATCGCTTTGGGCGAAGCCCGCGGCGTTGCCACAGGACTGCGCAGGGTCGTGTTGCGACAACTCGACAAAAAGTTTGGCGAACTCTCGGTCGATCAGAAGGCTGCCGTCGAAGCGCTGAGCGTCGAGCAACTCGAAGAAATTTCCCTCGCGATACTCGACGCAAAGAGCCTCTCGGAACTGCCCGGTTTCGATAAGTAAACGGTTACAAACACAGTGTGCCCTGCCAGAATGGAGTCTGAACGATGTCCGCGATTGCCCTGAAGTTGCCCGATGGTTCGATTCGCGAAGTGCCTTCGGGAACTCGCCCGCGCGATGTCGCCGAGGCGATCGGCAAGCGGTTGGCGCAGGCGGCGATTGCGGCGAAGGTGAACGGCACGATCGTCGATCTCGACCGCGAACTGACGGCGGATGCGGACTTCGCGCTGCTCACGGATCGCGATGCGGAATCGCTCGATGTGCTGCGGCATTCGTGTGCGCACATTATGGCGCGGGCCGTCATGCGGTTGTTCCCCGGCACCGAACTCGCGTTCGGCCCGACCATCGACAACGGCTTCTACTACGACATCCACACGCAAACGCCGATTCGCGAGGAAGACTTCGTCCGCATCGAAGCCGAGATGGCGAAGATCGTGAAACTCGCCGAACCGTTCGAGCGATTCGAGAAGCCGACTGCCGAGGGCAAAACGCTCATCGGCGACTTGAACCAGAAGCTGAAGGTCGAGCACATCGACGAGAAGCTGAGCGCGAACGAGACCGTCAGTTTTTATCGGCAGGGCGAGTTCATCGATCTCTGTCGCGGGCCGCACATTCCGCACGCGGGTAAGGTCGGCGCGTTCAAAATCCTCAGCATCGCCGGGGCGTACTGGAAGAACGACAGCAAGCGCCAACAGCTTCAGCGGCTGTACGGCACCGCGTTCTTCGACAAGAAAACGATGGACGCTTATCTCGTGCAAGTCGAGGAAGCGAAGAAGCGCGATCACCGCGTTCTCGGCAAGCAACTGAAGCTGTTCACGATCAGCCAAACCGCCGGGCAGGGGATGATTCTCTGGATGCCGAAAGGTGCGACGGTCCGCAGTTTGCTCGAAGGTTTCATCAAGGACGAATTGATGAAGCGCGGCTACCAGCCGGTGTACACGCCGCACATCGGCAATCTGAACATGTACCGAACCAGCGGGCACTTCCCGTATTACGCCGACGCGCAATTCCCGCCGATGTACTTCAACCCGACCGTGCAAACGGTCGACACGTGGTTTACATTACTCGAGAAAGGCCACCTCACCCTGGAGCGCGAGGCGGCATTCCTGAACGTGATCGAGAGCGTCAGCGAGGGCACCTTCCCGAGCGGCGACGATGAATACCCGCGCTACACGTGGGGCGAAATCAAGCTCGATGCCCGCGCGCTTTGGCTAGAATACAAGGACGCCAAGGATGTCGAGACGAAGAAGGCGGTGCTGAAAAACTGGATGAGCGGGCAGGAAGGCTACCTGCTGAAGCCGATGAACTGCCCGCACCACATCCAGATTTTCAAGGCGACGCCGAAGAGCTATCGCGACCTGCCGGTGAAGCTCGCGGAGTTCGGCACCGTCTACCGGTTCGAGCAAAGTGGCGAACTCGGCGGCATGACCCGCGTCCGTGGCTTCACGCAAGACGATGCGCACTTGTTCGTCACGCCGGAGCAAGTCGAAGGCGAACTCCGCAGCGAAATCGAACTCGTGCTGTTCATTTTGAAGACGCTGAACCTGACCGACTACCGCGTGCGCGTGAGTGTCCGCGACCCGGAGAGCAGCAAGTACGTCGGCCCACCGGAACTCTGGGAAAGGGCCGAGAAGACGCTCACGGAGATCGTGCAAAGCACGGGGCTGAAGTACAACATCGGCATCGGCGAGGCAGCATTCTACGGGCCGAAGATCGACTTCATCGTCAAGGATTGCATCGGCCGCGAATGGCAACTCGGCACCGTGCAACTCGACTACAACCTGCCGGAACGGTTCGAGCTGGAGTACATCGGCACGGACAATACTGCACACCGCCCCGTGATGTTGCACCGTGCCCCGTTCGGCAGCATGGAGCGATTCTGCGGCATTCTCATCGAGCATTTCGCGGGTGCATTCCCGCTATGGCTGGCCCCCGAACAGGCCCGCGTGCTGACGATCAGCGAGAAGGCGGAGGACTACGGCCGCGAGATCGAAACGAAGCTGAAGGCGGCCGGGTTCCGCGTCACGGGCGATTATCGGCCGGAAAAGATCGGCGCGAAGATCCGCGAAGCGAGCCTGGAGAAAGTGCCGTACATGCTCGTTGTCGGCGAGAAAGACATGGCCGCCGGCACCGTGGCCGTCCGTGACCGCACCGAAGGCAAAGACATCGGCAGCCTGACCGTGGAACAAACCATCGCTCACCTGATGGCTGAAGTTTCCAGCAAAACCGTACGCGGCGTCAGCACCGCCACGGCTGATATTTCCGGCGGCAATGCGAAGTTCGAAGGGTAAGCGAACGACACGTCTCAGGATTCCATCGGATTCGCGTCACCAACGATTGCCGTTCCGTATCGTTAGCGTTGGTGAACCTCTCCCTGCCAATCGATGGAGCTACCATGCACCTTCGCTATTTAACGATCGCCGCTGCGGCGACTTTCGCGATGTTCCTTGCCACGGCGTTCGGCGCGCCGGGCGATCCTCCGGGAGCGAAGGCGGTCGAGCTGCCGCTGACGCGCGTCGTGTTGTTCAACGCCGGTGTCGGGTATTTCCAACGCGATGGCGCGATCGATGGCAACGCCCGCATCGAGATGCGATTCCCCGAGCAAGATGTCAACGACCTGTTAAAAAGCCTCATTCTCGAAGACAAAACGGGCGGCAAGTTGAAGGCCGTCACCTACGACGGCAAACACCCCATCGATGTCACGCTGAAATCGTTCGCCGTGGACCTCACGGAGAATCCGGGCATCGCGCAACTGCTGGTGCAAGTTCGCGGCGAGAAAGTCGAAGTGACCGACAAGCAAGGCACCATCACCGTCGGGCTGATCGTCGGCGTCGAAAAACCTGCGCCGAACGACGGCACTCAAACGGTAACTGGCGAGGGCGAACTGCTGAACTTACTCTCCCCCGATGGCTTGCAATCGGTGGCAATTTCAAAGTTGCGGAAAATCAAATTGCTGAAGCCCGAACTCGAAGCCGAGTTCCGCAAGGCGCTCGAAGTGTTGGCCTCCGCACGCGGCGCATCGAAGAAAACCGTCGTCGTCGCGTTCGATGGCAACGGTCGGCGAAATGTCAAAGTCGCGTACGTGACCGAAGCGCCGATGTGGAAGGCGACGTACCGTTTAACGCTCGGTGAGAAGGACAAAGCGCAGGCCGCACTGCAAGGTTGGGCGACCGTCGAGAACACGACGGACGAGGATTGGACGAACGTCAAAGTCGGCCTCGTCGCGGGTCGGCCGATGGCGTTCGAGATGAACTTGTACGACCCGCTGTTCGTGCCACGGCCAATGGTCGAACCCGAGCTATTCGCGTCGTTGCGGCCACCGGTGTACCAGGGGGCAATCAATAATACCGCCAACCCGCAAGGTGGAGTCGGCAACCCTGGAGGTGGCGGTTTCGGTGGCGGCGGACAATCCGGGTTTGGTGGCGGACAAGGCGGGTTCGGTGCTGCCCAAAATCTGGGTGCCGGTGGTGGTGTGACGGGTGTCGGTGGTGGTCAGTTCGGTAACGCTAGCAATTTTAATTTCCAAGGCGGTAACTACCGCCCTTCCACTCGCGAACTGCTCGGGCCACGGCTGTCGAATCAGGACTTTAACTCACGGGTGAGCGGCGGCGGCAAGCCGAGTGTACAAGCAGCGGCAACGGGTGCGGGTCCGAAGGTACTGAGTGCGGCGGCGGCGATGTCGCTCGGCGATCATTTCGAGTACGCCATCGAAGACCCCGTCACGCTGCCACGCCTGAAATCGGCACTGTTGCCGATCGTCACCGATAGCCTCGATTGCAAGCGAGTGAGCATTTTCAACGAACGCGATGCGATCAAACACCCACTGCTCGGGCTGCGACTCACGAACAAAACGAAACGCAACCTCGCGCAAGGGCCGATGACCGTTTACGACAACGACACGTTCGCCGGCGACGCCCGCGTGCCCGATACCGCCCCCGGTGAAACGCGGCTCGTCAGTTACGCCATCGATTTGAACACGGAAGTCGTGCCACGAGTGACCCGCGCAAATCCCGTCATTGAACTCGCGAAGATCGTCGGCGGGCTACTCACCGTGAACGAAAAGGCCCGCGTTACCACGCGCTATCTCATCCGCAACCGCGGACCAAGCGAACGCACGGTCATCGTCGAACATGCGATCCGCGCTGGCTGGAAGTTGTTCGCGCCAGAGAAGCCGATGGAAACGTCCCGCGATATGTACCGCTTCGAGGTCGTCGCAAAATCGAACGAAACCGTCACGCTCGAAGTTCTCGAAGATTCGCCGACATCCACGAACACGAACCTGACTTCGATCGGCGAAGAGGCACTACGGTTCTACGTCGCCGCCGCTGAGACGGGGCCAGCGATCAAGCAAGCGCTTGCGAAAGTGCTCGAAATGCGCAGTTCGACGGCCACCGCGAAGAAGTCGCTCGCCGAGGAAATCGCCGCACTCAAAGCGATCGGCGACGATCAAACCCGCATCCGCGCGAACCTCGAGCGCGTGCCGAAAGACTCCGAGGCGTACAAGCGCTACCTGAAAAAGTTCGACGATCAGGAAACGGAAATCGAGAAGCGTCAGGCGAAGCAAAAGGAACTCGAAACGCAAATCATCGCCGAAGAGTCCGCGTACAAGAGTTACCTCGAGAAACTAAAAGTGGAATAATACGATGGATTTGCAGGTCGAGCCAACTGTCGATTCCGGATTGTCCTTTGTCCGGAATCGATTTGAAGTATGTTGAAGGTAAAGGGAAGCGAACATGGCTCCACGTCGAAATGCACCGAGTCCGGTTTCCGTTGGGGTTAGCGGCAAGAAAAAGATCGCGTTTGGCTGGTACGGCGGAAAGTATTCGCATCTCGACTGGCTCCTGCCATTGTTGCCGAAGTGCCATCATTACTGTGAGCCGTTCGCGGGTTCGGGTGCGATTCTGCTCAATCGGGAGCCATCGCCAGTCGAAACGTACAACGATCTCGATGGCGAAGTGGTAAACTTTTTCCGGATGTTACGCGACAACAAAGCCGAACTCACAGAACGAATCGGGCTGACGCCATTCTCGCGGGAAGAGTTCGCCCAAGCCTGTGAGATCGACGCAAAATCGGACCCGATGGAACGCGCGCGAAGGTTCTACGTCCGCGCACGGCAAGTGCGTACGGGGTTGGCGCAAACCGCCAGTTTAGGCCGTTGGGCGAACTGCAAGAATACGAGCCGGGCCGGAATGAGTGGCGTCGTCAGTCGCTGGCTCGGCGGCGTCGAAATGTTGCCGGAAATTGCGGACCGGTTGTTGCGCGTGCAGATTGAGAACCGACCCGCACTGGAAGTGATACGAATCTACGACGCACCCGAAACGTTGATCTATTGCGATCCACCCTACATACACGGAACTCGCGGCGACAGCAAAGCCTACGGGTTTGAAATGACCGACGACGATCACCGAAACCTGGCGAAAGCATTGAACGCGGCAACGGGCCTCGTTGCGATCTCGAATTACGATTGCTCATTGATGGAGGAGTTGTATCGTTCTGCAAAATGGCACAAGTCGGTGTCGCCAGAAAAGACAATCCATTCGACCAAAGACAAGCGTACGGAAGTCTTGTGGACGAATTACGACCCGAAAAAACCGAAGCCGCGGCCAAGGGTCAGGAAAGCGAGCCTGTTCGATGAAACCGAATGAGCGTCTGGAAACGCTGCTGGCAAAGGCCGCGAAGAAACTGACTCGACGCGACACGATCCACCCGGAAAACAGCAAGTGTCTGGAATACATCTGCCGGTACATCGACAACCGGGCACCCGTTCGCCTTCTGATCGCTTGTATGCTGGCCAAACTCGACAACATCCGAATCGATCCGCGCAAACCTTATACAGCCATCGGTGGCGACGACTGCTTTTCCGGCAGAAGTTACGATGAAAATTATGTGACATCCTTCGTCGCGATCCATCGATTGCCTTGCAACTCGACGACCGCATTTTTAACGCCCGGTTTTCGTAATTTCAATCGAACGCTCAGTACCGATATCACGCCCGTAGGTCGGCCTAAACTCCTGTACGAAAAACTTTTTATTCTACTCGAAGTGGTCGCAACCGGGCAAGAATCCGCAACGACTATTTTGACCGATGCCTTTCGGATCTTGCTCGAAATGCGAAACGTCCGAATCGAGCAACTGGATTCGCTTCAAGCGTCGCTCAAACAAAAATCCGGTCCGATCGCACTCTCGACGGAAATGATCATTTGCCTGGTGCAACAACATCTCGCGTGTCGGGGATCCAGTCGATTACCGGTATTACTGATCGCAGCGGCCTACGATGCCGTAGGAGAACGAATAGGAGAAACTCGCCGACCATTGCATTCGCACAACGCCGCCGACGAGCAGACTGGCGCATTTGGAGATATCGAAATTCTCGTTGCGAATGAAGATCAGGTTCGGACTGTATACGAGATGAAGCACAAGCGAGTGACCGTCGATGATATCGATCGGGCGATTCAAAAGATTGCTCGCGTGGACGAGAAGATCGACAACTATCTGTTCGTGACTACGGACGAAATCGATCGTTCGGTAGCCGAATACGCATCACTACAGTACGCGACAATGGGAAACACCGAAATCGCCATCGTCGATTGCATCGGGTTTCTCAGACACTTCTTGCACTTTTTCCACCGCAAACGCATCGACTTCCTCAATGCCTATCAGTCGCTCGTTCTGGCCGATCCCGATAGTTCGGTCAGCGTACCACTCAAGTCCGCGTTGTTATCACTGCGACTCGCCGCTGAGTCGGAAGCGTGATCGAGAAGTCGCAAACGCGAATCGTCGCGGTCGCTTTAACCGAAGTGCGGCGGATCCGATGGCGGGCGATATTCGGTGTAAAAGAAGCCGCGGACGGTGGGGCCTTCGCGGCTATGGACGACCGGGCGATCCGCGTCGGGGTTCCGGATATTCGCGATGAGCGTGGCGGTATCTTCGAGCGGATAGTTCGGATCGTAGATGTGGATCGTAATGTCGCCGCTCGCTTCAAATGTCTCGTAGGCATACGCCAAGACTTGGTGATTCTTGCCCATTTCTTTCGGGTGAAACGAGTGCGCTTTGACCAACCCGAGTGCCACCGTTTGGCCGGCATCGAGCGAGGCACGGATGCGCGGCCACTCATTTTCAATCGTTAAATACGCGATGCCTTCTTGAATTTTCACACCGCCGAAACTGCGACTGTTTCCGGGGCGACGCATCCAGTCGTAGTACTTCAGCACGCCGAACGGTAGGTTGAAACTGTCGATGAGGCGATGGCAAAGGTAGCGAAAAACCGGCGGCGTGGCTTCGGGTGGCGGGGCGATGCGGAAGCGGTGCAGGTCCATTACTGCGAACACCATTCCGCCGCAAACGCCGCCGTTCGCATCGCCGATCGGGATGCGACCGAGCGGTGTCGGAACCTCCAGCACCGGCGTCCCAGCTGGGAACCAGTTCGGGAACGCAAACCCGTTGCGAGACGGGACGAAATCGGGCACAGTCGCACTCGGCATGATGCGACCAATTGTACGAAGTGGCGGCGAATCGGCGGCTCGTTAAACGTACGCCTTCGCTTTCGCTTTGAATAAGGCGAGCAGTTTATTGGCTTGTGCGTCGTAGGCAGTGGGGCTAGGCCAGCTCGTAATTGGCGAGAGGATGTCCGATGGTACGCCGGGGCAGATCGTTGGAATTTGCACGCCGAAGATTGGGTCGGTGACCATCGGCACCTCGTTCAACGCACCGCCGAGTGCGGCCTTCAACACGGCGCGAGTGTGATCCAGCGAGATACGCGAACCGCTTCCGTTGAGGCCCGTATTCACGAGCCAAACGGGTACGCGAAATTGTTCGAGTTTCGCTTTCAACAGTGCGGCATAGCGCTTCGGGGGCAGTGGCAGGAACGGCTTCGCGAAGCAGGTGCTGAACTCGGTGGTCGGCTCGGTGATACCCGTTTCGGTGCCGGCGACTTTCGCCGTGTAACCGAGTAGAAAATGCTCCATCGCAAGGTCGGGACTGAGCCGCGAAAGCGGGGGTAGCACGCCGAACGCATCGTAGGTCAGGAAGAAAATATTCGTCGGGTGGCCGCCGCGGCCACTGAGTTCGCAACGCGGAATGAACTCGATCGGGTACGCCGCACGAGTGTTCTCGGTGTACTGCATGCTAAAGAAATCGGGCACGCGCGAGATGGGGTCGATCGGCACATTTTCGAGAACGCTACCGAAGCGGAGTGCCTTCCAGATTTGCGGCTCGCCGCTCTCGCTCAGCTCGATCGTTTTCGCGTAACAGCCGCCTTCGATATTGAAGACGCCGTCCGGCCCCCAGCCGTGTTCGTCGTCGCCGATCAGTCGGCGATCCGGGTCGGCGGAGAGCGTCGTTTTCCCGGTGCCGGACAAGCCGAAGAATAGTGCGGTGTCGCCACTTTCGCCGATGTTCGCGGAGCAGTGCATCGGGAATACGTCGCGCTGCGGCAGAAGGTAATTCAGCACGCTGAAGATCGACTTTTTGATTTCCCCAGCATAGTGCGTTCCCGCAACGAGGACGAGCTTTTCCTCGAACGAGATCGCGACGCAGACTTCGGAATTCGTGCCATCGCGGGCCGGGTCGCAGTGGAAGTCGCATGCGTGCAAGATCGTCCACGGTTCATCGTCGGCCATCGAGCCTTCGGCAGGCATTCGCAGGAACAAACAGCGAGCGAACAGCGCGTGCCAGGCTTTTTCGGCGACGACGCGGAGCTTCAGTTGGTGGCGCGGGTCGGCGGCGGCATAACCCTCAAAAGTGAACAGCTCGCGGTTTTGCAAGTACGCCCGGATTTGGTCGTGCAACCTCTGAAACGTCGCCGGTTCCATCGGCTGATTTGCGATCCAATCGATCCGATCGGCAACGCTCGCTTCCCGGACGAAGAACTTATCTTTCGGCGAACGTCCGGTGCGTAACCCCGTGAGCGCGGCAAACGAACCGGCATCGGTCAGCATACCTTCGCCGCGCCGCACGGCGGCTTCGACGAGCGCCGATGACGACGCATTGGCATGAACCACACCGGGGTGCGAGATCCCCCATGAGGCAAAAGAAGCGATCGACATCGTGTCACTCCAAACGCGAACCGCGTAAAAACATTCGGTTCAGTATAGGAGGTCCATCATGCGAGAACCGAAGTGCGAAGCACTTGCCAGACGGCGGCGAGGAGATGGTGTGCCGGGAACGGCTTCGGCACGCACGCCACACCGCGTGGGAGTTCTTTGGAATCGAGCGGATACTTCGAGAGCATGACGAAGCGGATGCCGTTGTCAATTGTGCGGATGCGCTCGATGAGGCGATGCCCGCCACCACCTGGCAAGACGCAATCGACGACGGCGGCGTGGATCGCGCTGCGTTCGGATTTGAGTAGGCGTAGCGCGTCGTCGACCGACGCGGCAACCACGACGTTGTAGCCGATCGCTTCGAGGCATTCCTTCGCCGATTCGCGTGCGGCGGCGTCGGTGGTGGCCAGCAAGATCGTGTCGCCGGAACTGGCTACGGGGAGTTCGATCATCGGGTCGGTATGATCGTCCGATGTCGGAATCGCGGGGAAGTAAACGCGGGTGATCGAGCCGACATCGGGTTGCGATTCGACTTCGACGTGGCCGCGAAATTGCCGCACGATCTCGCGCACCGTGGCAAGCGCAGACTCCGTGCGATTTTCCGTTTCAAACATCCGCACCATCGATGCATCGTCGGTATGCGCCCCCGTATCGGCGATCGTCAAACAGGCGTACGCACCGGCGGTTAGGTCTTCGGGCCACCCGCGACGCCCCGCACGAATCGTTACCGTATTCGTGCGGATTTCGAGCTGACCACCCGATGTCATCGCATCGTGGGCACCGGCGACGAGGTTCATCGCGATCTGTTCGACGCGCGACGGTTCGACCCAGATCAGCGGTAGCTCGTTCGCGAGGTGAAACTGACAGCGGATCGACGAGCCAACGGTGGCTTGTACGAGGACTTCCAGCCCGGCAACGACGTGGCTAATATCGACGGCGGCCGGTTCGCTGCGGTTCGGTTCGGTGAACGCCAGCAAGCGCTTGCTGAGATTCGTCGCATAACGGACGGCGGCGCGAATCACTTCCGCATGACTCCGCACCGGCTCGCATTCGGGCACCTGCTCGGCGATCAGTTCCGCATTCCCGCCGATCACGGACAGCACGTTGTGGAAGTCGTGAACGACTCCCACTAGCATCCGGCCGAGCGTCTCGTAGGTTCGCGAACGGTCGTCAGTATCGTGCGTCGTTTCGCGTTCGGTCGCAATCGCCGTCGGTTCGTTTTCCGCCGCACGGAAGACGAACACGATCGCGCCGCTCGCGTCGGCGCTGGCCGAAGCGATGACGGGAATCCGCCGGTTGGACTTCGTGCGGCGTACGGTGGCGACATCGCGAATGCGGGTGCCGATGCGGGCTTCAGCGAGGAAGCGATGATGCTCCATCTGCAAGTCGGCGGGCAAGAACGGCGGTAAATTCCCGACGACTTCCTCGGACGTCCAGCCGAACAGCGATGTGGCCGCCGCCGACCAAAACCGCACGTGGCCATCGTGGCCGACTGACACGATCGCCATCGGAACGACGGCGATGATGTCTTCGAGAATCGCACCGTGCGCGAGCGCATCCCACGGGATCGATTCGTACGGGATCCGCAACGTCGGGTCTTCTTGCGTCAGCCGACGCGGTTGCGGCCAGCTGTTCTCGATAGGCGTATCGGACTGGAAGCGCGTCTCGATTACCTCCAGTGGCATCACGAGTTCGTCGGTCCGCTCGCACGGATCGGACGCCAGGTCGGCCATGAGGAAATCGATGTCGATGGCATCGTCGAGATAGCGAGTCGTCATGGACGAGAACTCCCGTGGCAGAGAAACCAAATGAATGAATCGATCCCGTTAGCCCGACGCGCTAGCGAGGGATGTTATCGTTTCTGCGATGGCGAACATTACAGTGGGTTCCCCTCGCTTGCGCGTCGGGCTAACAAATTTGCTAGCGAGGGATGTTATCGTTTCTGCGTTGGCGTGCATTCTCGCGGGTTCCCCTCGCTGGCGCGTCGGGCTAACAAGAAACCGTTGATCCGGTTCCTCTGCCGTGTTACGCTGTTCGCGGATAGTCCTTCCCGCCGATTGCTGTTCCGAAAGGTTTCCCGAATGTTCCGCCTCTTCACCGCCACGCTGCTCGCTTGTCGTTTCGCTACCGTTGCCTTTGCCGCCGACACGTATCCCCTGCCACCCGAAGCGACGCCGAAAGACGGCGTCCCGAAAGGCACGGTGACGAAAGCCACGTGGAAGAGCGAAGTCTTCCCCGGCACGGTGCGCGACTACTGGGTGTACGTGCCCGCACAATACAAGGCCGATGGCCCACCGGCGTGCGTCATGATCTTCCAAGACGGCGGCGGCTACCAAAATCCCACGGGGCAGTACCGTTCGACGATCGTGTTCGACAACCTCATTCACGCCGGCGAGATGCCAGTCACCGTGGGCATTTTCATCAACCCCGGTAACGTGCCCGCCGCCGATCCAAAACTGCCAGGACGATCGAACCGAAGCTTTGAGTACGATACGCCCTCACCGCAATATGCGACGTTCCTGGAGAAAGAAATGCTCCCCGAGGTGGGAAAGAGTGTGAAACTTCGCACCGATGCAGCCGGTCGTGCGCTCTGCGGGATTAGTTCCGGCGGCATCTGTGCTTTCACGGCCGCATGGGAACGCCCGGACTTATTCAGCAAGGTGCTTTCGCACGTTGGCAGCTTCACGAACATTCGTGGTGGCGATGTCTATCCGGGAATGATTCGCAAGACCGAACGCAAGCCGATCCGCGTGTTCCTGCAAGATGGCGCGGGCGATCTGGATAATTTGCACGGCCACTGGCCGCAAGCGAATGTGTCGATGGCGTTCGCACTGAAATACATGAACTACGACTATCAGTTCGCGTTCGGCGACGGCGGCCACAACGGTAAACACGGCGGCGCAATCCTCCCGGACTCGCTCCGCTGGCTCTGGCGCGGCACGAAGTAAATGACTGGCGACAACAGGACGCCCGATACGCGCCAAACGTTGTATCGGGCGTCACCCGTTAGTTCATCGGCGACACTTTCACGTTCAAGTTCTTCACGAGGAACGCCCACATGTCGGCGGTTTCTTCGATGACTTTCGTCGTCGGCTTGCCCGCACCGTGGCCCGCTTTGGTTTCGATCCGTGCGAGAACCGGACTGTCACCGGCATGGCAGTATTGCAACATCGCGGCGTACTTGAAGCTGTGGCCCGGTACGACGCGGTCGTCGGTGTCGGCGGTCGTGACCATCGTTGCGGGGTACTTCGTGCCGGGCTTCAGGTTGTGGTACGGGCTGTAGGCGTAGAGCGCCTTGAACTCTTCGGGGTTGTCGCTGCTGCCATAATCGTCCACCCAGAAGCGACCGGCGGTGAACTTCTGGAAGCGGAGCATGTCCATCACGCCGACGGCGGGCAGGCACGCGCCGAACAAGTCGGGGCGTTGCACCGTACATGCGCCGACGAGCAACCCGCCGTTGCTGCCGCCCTGAATGCCAATCTTCTTCGGTGCGGTGTACTTCTCCTTGATGAGGTACTCCGCCGCCGCGATAAAATCGTCGAAGACATTTTGCTTCTTGAGCTTGGTACCGGCGCGGTGCCAGTCGTCGCCGTACTCGCCGCCGCCACGCAGGTTCGCCACCGCCAGCACGCCGCCCATTTCCATCCACTGCAACCGGCTCACGGAGAAGCCCGGCGTCATCGAGATGTTGAACCCGCCGTAGCCGTACAGCAGAACGGGGTTGTTACCGTCGAGCGTCAGCCCCTTCTTATGGCAGACGAACATCGGCACTTTCACGCCGTCCTTGCTCGGGTAGAACACCTGCTTCACTTCGTAGTCGGCGGGTTGAAATTTCACTTTCGCCTGGCGTAACAGCTTGCTTTGCCCGGTTACGACGTCGTAGCGATAGATGCTCGGTGGCGTCGCGAAACTGCTGAAGGTATAGAACGTCTCGGCGTCGCCGCGCCGGCCGCCGAACCCGCCTGCGGAGCCGATGCCCGGCAGTTCGACATCGCGAATCAGGCGGCCATCGGTACCGTAAACCTTCACGACCGTCTTTGCATCTTGCAGATACGACACGACAAACGAGCTACCGACGATCGCGCCACCCTGGAGCGTTTCCTTTGCCTCGGGGATGATGACCTTCCAGTTTTTCTTGTTGGGGTGTTTCAGATCGATCGCGATGATCTGGCCCTTCGGCGCGTTCCAGTCGGTCTGGAAGTAGAACAGCGAACCGTCGTTGTCGATCGGCGACCATTTATTTTCGTGGTTGTCGATGAGGTCGATGGGCAGCGCGTACGGTTCGAGCAAGTCGCGGTAAACGACGCGGGTTTTGCGGCTGGTGGTGCCATCGCCGACACTGACAACGAGATAACGCCCGTCGTCGGTCACGCCGCCGCCGACCGTCCACTTGGGGTTGTCCGCACGGGCATACACCAGCACATCGTCGTTCTGCGGCGTACCGAGGCGGTGGTAGTACAACGCCTGGTTCACGTTCAGACTCTGGAACGCGGCATCGGTCTGCGGTGCGGGGAAACGGCTGTAAAAGAAGCCTTTGCCGTCCTTCGTCCACGACGCGCCGCTGAACTTCACCCATTTGAGTTCGTCCGAAAGCGTCTTCCCGGTCGCGATGTCGAGCACCTTCCACGTGTTCCAATCGGACCCCGCATCGGCGAGGCCGTACGCGGCATACTTGCCTTCGTCATCGACCACGAAACCCGCCAACGCCACAGTGCCTTCCTTCGAGAGTTTGTTTGGGTCCAAGATCATTCGCGGCTCGCCGTCGAGCGTATCTTGCACGAATAGCACGAACTGATTTTGCAAGCCATCGTTCCGACTGAAGAAGTACTTGCCGCCGTGTTTCGCGGGTGCAGAGAACTTCTCAAAGTTGAATAAGTCTGTGATGCGTTGCTTGATGTAAGCGCGTTCGGGGATCGTTTCGAGGTACGCCGTCGTCACCTTGTTCTGGGCTTCGACCCAGTCGGCGACGTCTTTCGATTTGCGGACATCGTCTTCGAGCCAACGATACGGGTCGGCCACTTTGGTGCCGTGATAATCGTCGATCTGCTCGACCTTCTTCGTCTCGGGGTACTTCAACTTCGGCTCCTGGGCGGCAACGACACAGGTGAACAGCGCGACCGCAACAGCGACCGGCCAACGAGGATGCAACATGAGGGAAACCTCTCCGGGTAATGGAGTCCGTCTGCAAAGTATTGTTGTACCAAAAGCGACCCTGCGACGAAGCCACAAAGATGTGAGGCATGGAAACCGCGTCGGTGCCCTCCCAAAACTCCGACCACAACCTACAAAACGGGTTCCGATTCGACACGAGATCTGTAGCTATGCCCCGACCCAAAGTGTTCATCGCCCGGCAGATTCCGGATGCCGGTCTCAAGTTACTCGCGGAATCGTGCGAACTGGACATCTGGCCCGAGCGATTGCCGCCATCGCCCGACGTGTTGCGCGATAAAGTGCGAGGTTGCGAGGGTCTCATTTCGCTGCTCACGGACCGCATCGATGCCTCCGTGATGGATGCTGCGCCGCAACTGAAAGTGATTTCCAATTTCGCGGTCGGCGTCAACAACATCGACGTGCCTGCCGCGACGGCACGCGGCATTCCGGTCGGTAACACGCCCGGCGTGCTGACCGAAGCGACTGCGGACATTGCGGTGACCCTGCTGCTCGCGGCAGCACGGCGACTCGGCGAAAGTGTCGCCGATGCCAAGGCCGGACGCTGGCTGACGTGGGAACCGCTCGGCTGGCTCGGCCAAGAACTCAGCGGTCACACACTCGGCATCGTCGGCATGGGCCGCATCGGGTTCGCCACCGCGAAACGACTCCACCACGGCTGGGGTATGAAGGTCATTTACACCGCACGCACGCCGAAACCCGAAGTGGATCGCGAACTCGGCGCGACCTGCGTCGATTTCGATACGCTCTTGCGGCAAAGCGATTTCGTCTCGGTCCACGTCGATCTGAACCCGACCACGAAGGGGCTATTCGGTGCGAACGAGTTCACAAAAATGAAACCGTCTGCGGTGTTCGTGAACACGGCACGCGGTCCGCACGTCGATCAGGTGGCGCTCGCGAATGCACTTCGTTCGGGCACGATCTTCGCAGCGGGTATCGATGTCACCGAACCCGAACCGCTACCGCCGAACCACGAGTTGTACGCGATTCCCAATTGCGTGATCGCCCCGCACATCGCCAGCGCCACCGTGCCCACCCGCAACGCCATGGCGATCAAGTGCGCCAACAACCTACTCGCCGGCATCCACGGCCAACGCCTACCCGATTGCGTGAACCCCGAAGTGCAGCCCCATGCCAACGAGCCACCGGGTTAATCCCGGTGGGAGACTCCTGGGAGACTCCCGCCCGGATGAACCCGGCGGCTCGTAGAGATATTCACTCGCGATGGATCGCACTCTGCCCTTCGCACTTCTGCCGGTTTCCCTTATCATTTCTGTTTCACACTGCACGCGAGGACGATATGGGCGAGCGTTATATTTTCAGCATGGAACACCTGACCAAGCAATACGGCAAACGGGAAATCCTCAAGGATGTGAACCTGAACTTCTATCCGGGGGCGAAGATCGGCGTCATCGGCTCCAACGGGGCCGGGAAATCGACGCTTCTCCGCATCCTCGCGCTCGAAGACAAAGACTTCATGGGCACCGCGCGGGCCGAGACCGGCGCGACGATCGGCTACGTTCCGCAAGAGCCTCACCTGACGCCCAATACGACCGTGCTCGAGAACGTCGAAGAAGGCGTTGCACACATTCGCCAGCTGATTACGAAGTACGAGCAAGTCAGCGAGAAGTTTGCCGACCCCGACGCCGACTTCGACAAACTCTCCGCCGAGATGGACCGCTTGCAACTGAAAATCGACGCCTCGGATGCGTATAACATCGACCGGCAACTCGAAATGGCGATGGACGCGATGCGGTTACCGCCGCCGGATCAGTCGGTGGATAACCTTTCGGGTGGCGAACGCCGCCGCGTGTTCTTGTGCAAGACGCTACTCCAAAGCCACGACATTTTGCTCCTCGACGAACCGACGAACCACCTCGATGCCGAGTCGGTCGAGTGGCTCGAACGCACGCTTCAGAAGTACACCGGTGCGGTGATCTCCGTCACGCACGACCGGTACTTCCTCGATAACGTCGCCGACTGGATTCTCGAACTCGATCGCGGTCGCGGCATCCCGTGGCCGGGGAATTATTCGAGCTGGCTCGAACAGAAACGCAACCGCCTGAAGCTCGAAGAGAAGCACGAAAGCACGCGCCAGAAGCAACTCGAACGCGAACTCGAATGGTCGCGGATGGCACCGCGTGCCCGCATGGCCAAGAGCAAAGCCCGCCTCGCCAACATCGAAAAATTGCAGGAACAGGTGATCGAAGATCGCGACGACGACTTGCTGATTCAGATCCCACCGGGGCCGATGCTCGGCGACCTGGTGGTGCGTGCCGAAGGCGTGAAGAAAGCCTACGGCGACAAATTGCTGTTCGACGATCTCACGTTCAACCTGCCGAAGGGCGGCATCGTCGGTGTGATCGGGCCGAACGGTGCGGGCAAAACGACGCTGTTCCGGATGATCGTCGGCGATGAAACTCCCGATGGCGGCAAGCTGACGATCGGGCCGACCGTGAAGCCCGCGCACGTCGACCAGAACCGCGACGCACTCACCGCGACGAACACGATCTTTGAAGAGATCACCGGCGGCACCGATTACATTATGCTCGGCAAGCAGAAAGTCGCCAGCCGCGGCTACGTGGCACGCTTCAACTTCCGCGGCACCGATCAACAAAAGGTCGTCGGCACCTGCTCCGGTGGCGAGCGCAACCGCATTCACCTCGCGAAACTGCTCCGTAGCGGTGGCAACCTGCTGCTACTCGACGAACCGACGAACGACCTCGACGTGGACACCTTGCGCGCACTCGAAGAGGCGCTCATCAACTACGGCGGCTGTGCCGTCGTGATCAGCCACGATCGCTGGTTCCTCGACCGCATCGCCACGCACATTCTGGCATTCGAGGGGGATAGCAAAGTCGTCTGGTGCGAAGGGAACTTCCGCGTCTACGAGGAACAGCGTCACGCCCGCCTCGGAGCCGAAGCCGATCAGCCCCACCGCGTGAAGTACCGCAAGATGTCGTGACGCGGCAAATTTGGCAGAAATGTTTGCGGCAAAGCAAAATTTTTGACACGATATTCCGAATGCCGGTATTATCTCATCTGTAGATTCAGAACAAAGTGTTTATTTCATGTAAGGATTGAGATAACCACTTATCCGGAGGCGCGGAGGTGAGTCGATGGCCGACATCAAGCCGATCGAAACTGTGTACAAGGGGTTCCGATTCCGTTCGCGCCTCGAAGCTCGCTGGGCAATCTTCTTCGATGGGTTGAAGCTGAGGTACGAGTACGAGCTTGAAGGATTCCGACTTCCTTCTGGGGCTGGCTATTTGCCGGACTTCTTTCTGCCTGACCTCGATGTCCATGTGGAGATCAAGCCGCATCGCACGATCCCATATACCGACTTAAAGAAAATCGAAGAATTCGCTCTCGTTGGTGATAAGAATGTCCTGCTGATCGTCGGAACGCCCACTCAGGAAGAAATGTTCCTCGTCAACCGCTGCACCTGTCGTCCGTTGGAAGAGTACGAGTGCGAATACGAATCCAAGCCGGACGAAGCCGAGATTGTCGCAGATTTTCTCTCTGATTTGAGTGATTGGGCAGGTGTCGCTTTCGGTACAGTACCCCTTTCACGCGGTTGGTGCCTGGTGTATCGGTCATTGCCTCCGTGCGATGAGGTAAACCTCAAGGAATCGCTTCTCAAAGCCAAGCAATCCAGGTTTGAGTTCGGCGAAAGTGGTTAGGGGCAAGAGGTCGAACTATGCGCTGCACCTAACCGCGGCGGCCGTTCCGGTCACCGCGCGGGAAAAACGGCTTTGTGGCCGCTGCGGCAGGTGAGCTGAGTCGTTAGGTGGCGGTGACGTAGCATGCCCACGAACCCTGCTCATGAGATACATGTCCTTACCAGCACGAGACTCGACAGGTATTACAGATCTGGGGCCCAATGTCTGACACCATCGATCCACGACTTGCAGAGAAATTTCGCGAGCAACTTCAATTTCTTGAAAGCTCTGCTATTTCATACGATCATGGGACTGAGAATGAAGCCTTGCGTATGGCCACGGCTTTGAGGGTACTCTTACACGATACGAAGTGGAGCAAGTCGCTGTTCAAGCAACTCGGGCGGTGCCATATACAGTTGCAATCATCGTCGCGCGGTCACGGGAACTGGCAGGATTACCTATCCCAAGAAATCAACCTGAACTCTTCAGAACCTGTCAGAATGCGCCCATTGCTCGGGTTCCAGTTCAAGTTGGTGCAATTCGCCCACTGGTGGAAACACGAGCCAGTTTATGTTCACAAGTCGAAAAAATATACGAGAGAGAAGATCTGTTTGAGTGCCGCGAACAAGGACGGGGGTGCCCACGTAGACAGTGTGTTGGAGGAATATTACAAGGGTCTCGCGGCCGGCATCAGCATGATGGGTATCATTGGAAGTATGGAGTACGATGGACCGCCTCCGTTTCCACAAGGTGTCGCGATTCACCCAAAGAATGCCCACTTCGCCTTGATAAGGCAGTTTGCGCACGAATTCCTTGCCACCGCCAAACACTACAAGTGGCTGTGATTAAGGGCAAACGGGGTCATAGTTTCACACCGCCAAGAACTTCGTCGGGCGGTGAGCGATAACCCACCCCTGTGACCGGCGCTCTACATCCACCCAGACGCGCACCGGTTGCGTTGGCCGTACTCGACTGTTTCCAAAGCAGCATCGCTTTCCGAATTGTCAATGTTGTGCATTTCCCATTCTTGGCGAGCGGTGTGGCGTAAGCCCACTGATCCAGCCACTGTCATGCGTAACATATGTATGGAGATTGCGTAATTGAAATCGAGGTTGTCTGCGACTCAGGTGGGATCAGGGGCTGACGCCCACCCGCTCACCTAAACAGCAAAACCGGTCCGTAAGAGTTGCGGTCCGGAAATGGCACCCACACGATTGCCCGCAGTCAAAAAATCGCAGGCGATCTGGCGTAAGTCGGAATTCGCGACGTGCACGGAGTGACGCAAAAGTGTCGCGAAATGACATAGAAGTGTCGATTCCGGTCGATTTTCGGTCGCATCCGGTCGATTTTTGGTCGCATTCGGTCGATTTTCGGTCGGTACTTGCGGCGAGTGCCAATCGAATGATACTCGACGTAACCCACCACAGCAGTTCGACATCCGGCAAAAACCCTCGAGACAGATCGGCGATTTGCGATCAAAAAGTGTCGTTTTGAGACGCGAAAATGGCAAAAAACACGGTTTTGAACGTCCGGAATTGTGACTTACGTCGATTATGAGTGGCGAAAACCGCCTACAAATCGGTGCGGTAGCGGCCGGCGATGGCGTACTCGTAGCCGGTGTTTTGCACGCGCAGTAGGCGTACGAGAATCGCGGTGCCTTCGGCTTGACCGCAGCCTTCAAACGCGGCGAACAGGTAACGTGAAGTTGGCTTGGCACCGGTGACGGCGCTGAGGCCACCGCTGGACAAATCGCGGCAGCGACCGGGGATCGAGGCCAGTACGAGGCCATCGTCGGTGATCGGGTAGAACGTGACGGGGAATGTGGCCGAGATTCGCGGCGACTTGCGGCGATCTTCGACGTTGCGAAACAGGTGGCGCAGTTCGGAAATGAGGCGCGGGATCAAATCGAGCGATTCGCGGACAAATGCGGCTTCGGGGGCACCGAACAGCGAACCCGTTGCCTCGACTTCGCCGCAGCCACCGTGTCCAGTGGGCCAGCGCAACACGATTTCGAGGCCGCTCGCTTTCTTGCCGGAAATACGGCCCCACATGCCCGTTGCCGGTGCGACTTTTCGCAGCACGAAGGTCGCTTTATCGATCGCTTCAAAGGCGTCGAACCAGCCGTCGTCGATCATCGGTTCGACTTTGAGGCCGACCACATCGGGAACCATCGTCGTCGGGAAACGGCAAATCCACGTACCGTCTGCGCGTCGCCCAATGTCGCCGGGGATCTTCGGGGCACGGCCATTACCGGCGGCAGCGGTCAGCACGGTGTCGATGAGTTGATCGGCCCAAACCGTCGACGGCGGGCTGTCGAAACCGAGTAAGCTCGATACCGTCACGACCGAGCGAATCGCGGGTAGTTGCACGAACTGCGCTTCGGGCGTCACGATCAAGTGGATCGGATCTTCGGCCAACGGCGACGGGCCGACCGACTTCGGCGCATTCGCAGGCACGGTCTTCAATGGCGATAATTCGGTCGAAGGCCGGGCGGGTAGCGTTTGCGGATTGCTCCCGTATGGCTGGGCGAGCGTGCGGGTCGCGTTGTGCGGGGCCACCCAACCTGGAGGCAGCGTATCGACCGGCGTGCCGGTTTCTGCTGTCGGAATCCGGTCGAACCGCGTGCGGCCCGGCGTAACGAAATTCGTGTCGAAAACCTTCGTTTTGTTGGCTAACGACGGTTCGACGACATCGGTTTTCTGAACGCTAATCAACGATTGCACGAAACCGAGGCACGACGCGAAACGTTCGTCGGGGTTCTTGGACAAAGCGCGTAAAATCGACGACCGATCCGATGGCGGCAGATGCGACAGATCGGGTGTGCCCGACACGTGCGCAAGCATCATTTGCTGGGCGGTGCGTGCCGTGTAGGGGAAGTTACCCGTCAGCAGTTCGGCGTACACCAGCGCGAGGCTATATTGATCCGAACGCCCGTGAACCTGACCGCGAAGCACTTCCGGCGCAACGTAGCGGGGCGTTAGGCCGCGGTTGAGCATCGGCGTCGCATCGCCTTTGGTCGAGAGCCGACAAACGAGGCCGTAGTCGCCGACTTTGGCGTGATCGCTGATGATGAACAGGTTCGCGGGCTTAATATCCAGGTGTTGAAGGCCATACTTCCGCCCGATGTGGTCGAGTGCCTCGGCCGCATCGATCAGGTAGCCGAGCAGCTCGGCACGCGGAATACCGACCAGCCCCTGCGATTGACACTGCACGAAGCGATCTTGCAGGTGTGCATCGGCCAACTCCATGACCATTATGAGTTCGTCGCCGACGAGTTCGACGCGCTCGAGAGTCAGCAAAAACGGGTGGCGGATCGCCTTGATCGACTGAAACGCTTCGTATTCTTGTTCGAGCGAAGCTCCGGAACCGCTATCGGGGTCTGGGGCGACGAATTTCATCGCCTTCATCAGCCCGCCGGGCGCTTCGCACAGCCACACTTCGCCGAAACCGCCGCGCCCGAGCGGCTCGATGACCCGGTAGCCGGGTATCGGTTCGAGGCCCGCCTTGTTGGTGTAAGGCCGGTCGGTCGTAGTTACGAGTGACGACATAATGCCTGTCGAAAAACGGAGCGATAGATAATCCGCAATAGCAACTTACTTCAAAATCCCGCGCACGGTCGGCAGAACTGGCTTGGCGAGAGAAATTGCGACGACGCGAGAGGCGCAATCGGCAGAATGTACAATTTGTGCGGGCAGCGAATCGACGTAAGTCACAATTCCGGACGTTCAAAAACCGTGTTTTTTGCCATTTTCGCGTCTCAAAACGACACTTTTTGATCGCAAATCTCTGATCTGTTTCGAGGGTTTTTGCCGGATATCGAACGGCTGTAGTGGGTTACGTCGAGTACCATTCGATTGGCACTCGACGCAAGTACCGACCGAAAATCGACCGAAAGCGACCGAAAATCGACCGAGCACGACATGAAATCGACCGAGTACGACACAAAATCGACCGGATGCGACAATTTCCGGTCACTCCATGCACGTCGCAAAAGTCGACTTACGTTGGCTCGCCTGCGATTTTTTGGGCATGGTTCAAATCGCGGTAGTTTTGGGTAGCAGGTGCGTACGTTTACGGGCTCGCGGGGGGCGCGAGTAGCGTGGGGTTTTCGGGCGGTGGCG
>JAYWCL010000040.1:0-4975 GCA_043780595.1 Limnoglobus sp. | reverse complement strand
GTCCGCGAAGGGCGAGCCGGTCGTCATGGACTTCGGTTTGGCGAAAAATCTCGGCGAATTCGACGAACGCGAATCGAAATTGACGCAGCCAGGCGCGGTGATGGGGACGCCGAGTTACATGTCCCCGGAGCAAGTTCGCGGCGACATCGACCAGATCGGCCCCGAAACCGATATCTACGCGCTCGGCGTGATGCTGTTCGAGATGCTAACCGGTCGCACGCCGTATGGCGGGTCGATGGGTTTGGTGATGGCGAAGATTCTCACGGCCCCCGTGCCACCACTCCGCGAGTTCCGTCCCGATGCCGACGTAAGACTAGAAGTGATCTGCCAGCAAGCGATGGCGAAAGACATTGCCGCGCGCCCCGTAAGTATGGCAACTTTTGCAACGCAACTCGGCGAGTATTTGCAGCACGCAGACGCGGTACCCGTGATTGCGACTCTATTGCGGGAAGTCCCGTTCGACGACTTTGTTGAAGTGTTAGACGGGGAGGAAGTGCGAACGAAGCGAACTCGCAAGACGAAGCCGCCGCGTTGGCCGATGATCGTCGGCTCGGTCGTATTGGGCTTGCTTCTCATCGTGGCAGGTATTCTCTTGACGGTGCGAACCAAGTACGGCGACGTGGTGATCGAGTTGAGCGACCCGACCGCGAACGTCGAACTGAAAGTCGATGGCGATCGCATCGACGTCATGGGGTTGGACAAGCCGCTGACGCTGACCGCCGGGGAGCACGGCCTCACCGTCGGCGGCGCGGACTTCGAGACGGTTACGAAGCAGTTCACGGTGAAGAAGGGCGACAAGCAAGTTGTGAAAGTGACGTTGCAGCCGAAGGTATTACCAAAAAATGAACCAGTCGTCCCATCTTCATCGCAAGCGATCCCGAATCGGAAACTTAACGGCGTCGAGTACCCGAATACGAGTGACGGTTTCGTCCCGCTCTTCAACGGCAAAGACTTGGCCGGGTGGACGCCGTCCGGCCTGCCGAAGTGGAGTTGGGCGAATGGCCGGTTGCTCGGTTCGCCCGCTCCTGGTGGCGACGCGGGCATATTAATGACCGAAGCCGAATACGACGACTTTGAACTCGAGTTGCAGTATCGCATCGGTGCCGGGGCCGGTAGTGGACTCTTCTTACGGGCCGACATCAACGGCCCCGTCTCGGGTGCGCAACAAATGGAAGTGCAGATCATCGACGATGAGTTTCCACAGTATGCCAATCTGCCGGCAACCAGTAAGACCGGCTCGGTATTTGGAACGTTCGCGCGCAAGGTCGATCCGCCCTTCAAGAAAAACGACTGGAACGCAATGCGCGTCGTTCTGGTCAAGCGGCAAATACAAGTCTGGGTCAACGGCATACAAACGATTGATGCCGATCTCGACTCGGCACCCGCACGCGATAACTACACCAAGTTCCCCGGATTGTTACGAACGACGGGTCGCATCGGACTGCAACAGAACCAGAAGAGCGACGTCGAGTTCCGCGATCTGAAGGTCAAGCGGCTCGATGGGAAGAAGGTGTCGGCCGTCGATCCCAAACTGCGGCGTGCCTTCAAAAACGAAGCGGGTGATTGGGCCATCGACAAAGAGGAGTTGGTTCAGCGATCGCGGGATGCCGGAAGTTGCACGCTGATGTTTGGAGATACGGCCTGGAAGGACTACGACTTTTCGTGCGAGGTTCTCAAGCTCAGTGGGCGCGGAGAAATTGGACAGGTCTACCGCGTTTCCAATGAGGGGCGGAGCGAGTTCATGCTCGGACGATACGACGGATTTTGGGAGTCGGCATTATCGATTGAGGGCACTTCAAACACGCGATTGCGCGAACGGCGAACGGCTGCCTTAATAGCCGATCGGTGGTACAAAATGGAAGTCCGATTGCGCGGCGATCACTACCGAGGATTTCTAGATGGCGAACCCGCATTCGACTTCAAAACCAGCAAGAACCCAGAAGGAGGAGTCGGTGTCCGAAGCTGGAGAACAGCCACGAAGTTTCGCAATTTCCGAGTGACGGACCCCAACGGGAAATTGCTATTTGAAGGCTTGCCCGAACTCCCCGCCACGACGGTGCCCTGGATTTTCCCAAGCTGAAGCGAGCGCGATGTCCGTCCACCTCACGCATATGCCAGCAGCGCCGTTCGCAGTGCCAGTACGTCCGGATACCGGTGCTTCGGTTCGCGGCTCAGGGCTTTGTGAATCACTTCGGCGAGGCCACCTGGGAGGTCGGATCGCCGTTCGAGAATCGAGATCGGGTCTTCGGTGGCGATCTGGACGAGTTGTGCGGGGATCGCCTTTGGCATGTCGTGCGGATACTGTTTCGTGAGCAACGAATAGAGCGTGGCGGCGGCGGCGTATTGGTCGGCGGCGGGCTTGGCGTCGCGGTAGTGCGTCACCTGTTCGGGGGCCATGTACGCGGGTGTTCCGCCGACTTCGCCCTGCATCGTCAAGCCGCTCAGTTGCGACGTTTCGTAGACGCGGGCCAACCCGAAGTCGGCGAGTTTCGCAGTGCGTTTGCCGCCGACGGGGCTGGCGATCAAGATGTTCGCGGGCTTGATATCGCGATGGACGAACCCTTTCGAGTGCGCGTGCGCGAGGCCGCCGAGCATCTGGCAGATCAGCCGCACCGCCGTCTTCACATCCAACGGCCCGCGCTCGTTCAGAACCTTTTTTGCGTCTGGCCCGAGCACCAGTTCCATCACGAGAAAGATCGTCCCGTTCGATTCGCTCACATCGTGAAACCCGACGATGTTCGAGTGTCGCAACTCGGCCAGAATTTTACATTCGCGAACGAACCGCTCGACGTGCTTGCGAGAGGTGCCGACCGCCGAAGTGATCGTTTTGATCGCAACACTTCGCCCATCGGATTGACGTATCGCACGGTATACGACACCCATGCCGCCGCGCCCGAGCTCCACCCCGATCTCGTAACCGGGAGGCGCAAATTCCTCTCCTGTATCGTAGACCAACGTGCGTTGCGGAGCGACGGATCGTTCGTAGTCGATCGTCGTATCCCGATCGAACTTCGGCAGATCGAGCGTCGGTTGCTCGAGTATTGTCGGAAGGACGACCGACACTTTGAACGTGGTGTGCCCCGCCGAGATTTCGTCGCCGTCCGCGATGTCGGCCGTCTCGATGCGGTTGCCATTCACGAAGGTGCCGTTGCGGCTTTTGAGGTCGAGGACGCGACAGCGCGGCGGGTTGATTTCGATCACGAACTGACGACGAGAAAAGTACGGATCGTCGAACGATAGCTGCAAGTGGGCATCGTCGACCCGCCCGACGAGGAACGTATCGTGCCCATCGAAGGTAAACTCCCGGCCCTGGTGCGGCCCCGCCGTCACGGTCAGTTTGAGTTCCACACGCCCCTCCCGCCACGAGATTGCAAAACGTAGTGCTCGCGATTTTATATCGGTATTACGGGCTATCGCGGAGAGCAAGGCGAACTCTGGTAAGATAGACAAGACTCGATTTCGGAATAAACAGATCCGGTTCTGTCTAGCTAATAACGAGTTCGGCGGCGGAGGGCGGCCCGGATGCACGAGAAACAGTACAAACTTCAGGCCGACGAAATTCGCCCGCTGGTGTCCGACCGGGGTGGTTGCTATGCCACCGACCACATTACCGTCGATGGACGCCGAGTGGGATACTTGTACCGAGAGCACCCCGACGAAGCCTGGGACAGTGGCTGGCGTTTCTTCTCAGGGGTCGAGTCCGACGAGTATGCCAACGACCCGGCGAATGTGGCCATTTACGATGTCAACACGATCGCCAACTACGACCCGGAGATCATCCCGTTGCTCGACGCCCCATACGGATCGGCATTCGCAAGGGATAAACGGTCGGGGCTGTTTGTTAGCGAAGAACTGTCTCAAGAGTAAGACGCCGAACGAAGCACTGTAGCGGACCGACGTTCTCAGTCGTTGTAAGCAGAGGACGTAACGTGCGACGAAATCGTGGCCATGCGATCAGCCGGTTCTTCGAGGACTTGTCCGCCGGCGACCCGGTCGCCCTCGGGTTGGTTGCCGTGCTGGCGGTGATCTGCATCGGGGTGGGGCTGTTCGTCCTCAAGGTCCGCCGGGATCTCCGACGTGAGGACGAGGCGAAGGCCCGTAAGTACGGCCGCAAGCCGTAGTGGCGAGCTGTCGCGCCATTTCCAGCGTATGAACGGTTACGTACAAATTAGCAAGTCAATTCTCGACATCGCGTTTCGCAGGGCAGTATTATCTCATCTGTGGGTTGTGGAAAACAACTGTTCGGCGATGGAGGAGACAAAACCGAATGCCAACGTTCGTCCCCCGAAATATGGAGCCATACAAGAAGCGGGAGCTACTGGACAAGCGGTGGCTCGCCCTGCGTGGGGCGATCAACGCCGGCGCGACCGCCGAGTGCGTTGCGAGCGCGGCGGAGAAGGTTCGCTTGGCTGCTCTGGCTGTCATCAAGGCTAAGCGCTCGCTGCTCGAATGCCGGTTGGAGAGCGAGGTACTCACACGGCAGTTGGACAACCTACAGCGAGACGAGGCGCGGTGGCTGTCGCTGTCGGTTGAGTCAATCGTGTCGCAGATTCCCGACGCAGACGCCTAACATCATCTTCTTGATTTTGAACCATCAGAATATTCGCGGTGATGCGGTACGAACGTCCAGATAACCTGCGTCGTGCGGAGCACGACGCATAGGCGAGCGTAAGCCCACTGATCCTGCCGCCGCCAGAAGGCGATTTTCCCACCGGGACAAGCTCGTTGCCCTCGTAGCCCGGTGGCTCGTATTCGATAACATCAACTCCAGATCGCAATCGGCACCCGTTGGGATGACATCGCTATGGCAGTACCGAATTCGCCGCCGTCTCGGCTGACGTCGATCGATGCGTATCGCGGGTTCGTGATGCTGCTTATGATGGCGGAAGTGCTGCATCTGGCGAGCATGGCGAAGGCGTTCCCTGCGAGTGCGTTTTGGAAGTTTCTGGCGTTCCATCAGGATCACGTCGAATGG
>JAYWCL010000039.1:0-12177 GCA_043780595.1 Limnoglobus sp. | reverse complement strand
CCTCGCCACCGCCCGAAACCCCACGCTACTCGCGCCCCCCGCGAGCCCGTAAACGTACGCACCTGCTACCCAAAACTACCGCGATTTGAACCATGCCGCATCGGCGACAAATTGAGGCGTGACGATTGAAGGTGACGACCCGATTCCTTCTGGCTCCAGCCAATCGCGCCAGCCCCACTCGACGTAGAGTTGCGGCCCCGAACGCCCTTCGGGAATCACCACGAGCCGACCGTCGAACCGCCAACGGAACCGGTAGCCATCGACAGCGATTGGACGCAGGCGTTCCGCCATTCGATATTCCTCTATGCCGCCCCCGCGCTCCGCTTCGCAAAGGCTGCGCGTCGTGGCGAAATGGGGAGTTACTTCTTCTCCGTGACCGGTTGGCCGTCGGCGAGGGAGCCGAGGTTGCCGACGACGATTCTTGCGTCGGTGGTGAGGGGCTTGTACTCCGTGGGGGGGCCGCTGAATGGCTTTGTGCCGAGGATTTCGAGGTTGCCGCCGTCGGTCTTGCCGACTTGCACGCGGCGCTTGATGGCGTTGCCGTTTTCCACGGTGTAACAGTAGGCGGTCTCGTCGGCGAACAGCACCGCGGCAGTGGGGACGACGATCGCGTTGGGCGTCGAAACGGCGATCCGCACGACCGCGTAGATGCCGGGCCGGATTGCGCCGTCCTTGTTATCGAGGTCGATTTCGACGCGCAACGTGCGCGTTTCGGGGTTGATAATGCGGCTCGTGCGCGTGATCGTGGCCGGATATTCGCGGTTGCCCATCGCGGGGATTCGCACGGTGGCTTTCGCGCCGAGGCTGGCTTTGTCGGCGGCGGCTTCTGGGACTTCGAGGAACACGCGAACGATGTCTTGCCGTGCGACGACGAACAATGGCTCGACGCGGCTGCCGGCGGTCGGTTGCAGGAAGTGCCCCGTGTGGACCATGCGTGCGGTGACGACCCCTGCAAACGGCGCGCGAATTTGCGTATATTCCACGAGTGCTGCCACCCGTGCGGCCTCGGCGGTGGCGACGCCTTTCTTCGCTTCAGCGGCCTGAATGTCGGCTTCGGCGCGGCCGAGTTTCGCCTGCATTTCCAACACCATTTGATCGGCGGAGGCCACAACCGCGACCGCTTGTTCCTTCGCCGCTACCGCCGATTGATACTGCCGTTTCGTTTCGTCCAGCGTCTGCGTATCGAGTACGCGATCCGCTACCAGTTTCTCCGCACGCTTCAGTTCGGATTCCCAACGGGCAAAGTCCGCGTTCGCTTTCGCCGTACCGGCCTTGGCTTGAAGCACCATCGCCTCGGACGATTTCAGTTGCGCCTTCGCCACCTCGACGCCCTTCACCGATTGCACGCGCTCGGCCACCGCGAACTCGACCATCGCCCGCTTCTGCGCGGCTTCCTCGACGAGTTCGGGGATCGACAATTCCGCGAGCAATTGGCCTGCCGTGACGATGTCGCCGAGATCGACTTTCACCGTGCGCACGAAGCCGGAGAGTTTCGCCACCACCGGCGTCGATTCGAAGGCTTGCACCGTGCCGGGTTGCTCGATGCTCCAGTTTAGCGGAACGGTAATCGGGCGCGTGACCGTCACCACGACGGGCGCGGAAGACGGGGCGGCCACAGTCGGCACAACATTCGCGGTCGCCTGCGGTTTCGAGCAGCCGATCGGAATCAGCAACAGCAACAAAGCGAATGTGCGGAACGTGGGCATTGCGGTTTACTCTTTGGGTTCGGTCGGCAGTTCGGCCTTCATTCGTAGGAAAACGAGGTAGCCGAAGAGGCCGAGCGACCATTCGATGGTGCGCATCGTGAGCCGCCCGATGACGCCAGTCGCTTCGGGGCGGTCCATGAGAGTATACAGGTAACCGAAGACCGCCTCTGCGCCGCCGACACCGCCGGGCACGGGGATGAACGCCTGCGCGATGAAGCCGATCGGCGCGATCACGAAGTGTTCGGCGAGTTCGCCGGGCGCTTGTGCGGGGTAAACGCGAACGGCACAATGGAACGCGAGCACCATCAGCGTGTGCGCGAGCGCGGACAGCGGCACCGCGAGGTAGATCACCCGTGGCCGTTGGCGGTACATCGCAATCGCGGACCACATCCCCGAGAGCACCGAACCCAACGGCAAATTGGCTAAGAATCGGTCAATCGATTCGATCGCTCGTCCGGGTAGGAAGCCGAGTACCACCCAGCCAACCACGCCGCCGACGACCAAACTCCCCGCCACCGTGATGATTTTTTGCAAGTAACTATTGGCGAGAATTCGCGCATCGCCGAGAAGCCAACAGGTGCCGCCGACCGCCGACGAGAATAGCAGCAACCCGAACAGCCCGAGTAAGCGATCGACGATCACCGTCGCGAATGCGGCCCCTTTGCGGTCGGGTTGTTCGCGCATGATGAAGTACGATTTCACGCCGTCGCCGCCGATCGAACCGGGCAAGAACGTGTTGTAGAAATAGCCAACCATGCTGAGGCGAAAGGCGTTTCGCAACGTGAACGGCAGATCGAGCGCCCGCACCAGCAAGTACCAACGGTAGAACTGAATGCCGACCGCAACGACGCCACACACGGCGGCGATCAGCAACATCGTGAAATCGGGCATCTGAGTCAGCAGCCACTTGATGCCGGGGTTGTTCCCGTTCGGTGCCCAGAACTTCGAGATCACATACGCAAGCAGCCCGAAACCGACGGCGTACTTCAACACGCCGATCACCAGATCCTTGATCTTCACGCCGCTCCCCCGTGCGAAATCGAATCGGGTTATTGTGCGGAGGAAAGCGGACTGCGGCTAGGCGGGATGAACCGGCGGCTCGTTGAGCCTAACGAAACCGGCGGGCTATTGACACGGCGCGCCGATTGGGGACACTGGGTGTTCTCCTGTTGGGAATGTCTTTGGAGGGTTTGCGATGCGGATCGTTCTTGCACTGGTTGCCGTGGTAGGTTTTGCGATGCCGTCGTTCGCGTACGTCGAAGCGCCGATGTCGCTCGGGGCGCTGATTGCGCAATCGACGAACGTCTGCACAATGGTCGTCACCAAGGTGGATAAGCAGAAAAATCTCATCGTTTACAAGAAGTTGCTCGACGTGAAGGGGAAGCACCCGCAAGAAGAAATCAAGCACAACATCGGCTTCGGTGGGCTACGGCCCGGCGAGTGGCAGGAGATCATGAACTGGGCGGAGGTCGGCAAACAGGCGGTGTTTTGCCACAACGGCGGCGCGAGCGAAACGTACATCGGCGCGACGTGGTACCAAGCCTACCCCGGCGGCGAGTGGTGGAACATGTCGCACGGCGAGCCGTTCCTGTTGCGAAGCTACTCGGGCAAGGTCGAAAAGTTTGGCGGAGTCGTGAGGGAACTGGTCGACGGCAAGGAAGTGATCGTGCCGTGCATGGTCGATGGCGACAAGGAAGCGCTACACAAGAAGACCGCGAAAGTGCAACGGTTGCGGGCGAGTTTGAAGCTGCAAGACTACAACTCGAAGCGAGACTTCACCGGTTGGGGCGGCGAAGACATTCGGCGATTAGCGGGCATGCCAGGCTTCGATAGGCTCGCCGCGCTGGGTTCGACAGGGGCCGATGCGCAGTCCATTTCAGCCGTAGATTTCGATGCCGATGGCAAGCTCGATATCTGCCTCGTCGGTGCAAACCGGGTGATGTTGTTGCAGAACGGCGGCGATGCGTTCAGCGAAGTGGGCCTGCCGGGCCTCGTCGGCGGGGCGCGGTCAGCGGTATGGGCCGATGCCGATGGCGATGGCTTGCCAGACTTGCTGTTAGCCACCGCAACGGGGCCGAAACTGTACGCGAACCTCGGCAAGGGGCTGTTCCGCGACGACAGCAAACGCCTGCCACAAGAGACGTGCTACAACCTCACGGCGGCAGCGTGGATCGATGCGGATAGCGACGGCCACCCCGACATTTTACTCGCGAACGGCTTCCACGGGTTGCGGTTGTACCGCAACGCACGCGGCAACGATGCGGCGGCGAAAGTGGTGCCGCCGAAGCTCGGCGACTGGTACGCCATCGGCCCGTTCCGCCAGGGCGACGGCAAAGGCAACATCGCACACGCCTTCGCCCCCGAAGCCGATGCCTTCGATGCAGCCAAGAAATACAAGGGCAAACGCGACGTGGAATGCAGTTGGGTGAAGGGGAACTACCCCGACGGCCAAGTGAACTCGCTCGCGCCGTTCGCGGGAAATTGTGCCATCTACTTGCATCGCGAACTCGACGCGATCGCCGCCGGTGACGTACCGGTGTCATTCGGCAACCGCGATGCGGTAACGATCTGGCTTAACGGCGAGAAGATTCACGCGAACGTGGCGGCACACCCCGTGGCTGCGGATCAAATCGCGCTGAATCTGAAGCTGGAAGCGGGCAAGAACCGGTTGTTGGTGAAGTTGTGCCACGCGGAAGGCGAGTCCGGTTTTTACTTCAAAGTCGGTAGCGCCGGTTCGAGCACGAAGCCGCTGTTCGACGATGTCTCGGCGGCGTGGGGCTTCGGGCCGGACGGTAGCGCGGGCGATGTCAAAGGCGACACGCTCACCGTTGCAGACTTCACCGGCGACGGCAAAGCCGACTTCGTTTACGGGGCCGGTACGGGGCTGTTGTTCGCGAACGTCGGCAACCGCTTCGAGCGCAAATTGGACAGCGGATTGCAGTACACCACCGGCAAGGTCGGGCCGGTCGTCGAAGACTTCAACGGCGATGGCCACCTCGATTTGTTCGTTCCGCAAGCCGATGGCAAGTGCAAGCTCTACCGCAACGACGGCACGGGGAAATTCACCGATGTTATTGCGATGTCGGGCGATACCAGCGCACCGATACCTGGCGCAGTCGGGGCCGCATGGGGCGACTTCGACAACGACGGTTTCCCGGACCTCATCGTCACGCGGTTACGCGGGCCGAACCTGTACTTCAAAAATAACGGTAACGGTACGTTCGCGAATCAGACTGCCGAAATCGGCCTGAATCAGAAGCTGTTCAACACGCAGGCGGCGTGCCTCGCAGACATCAACGGCGACGGGCGACTCGACTTGTTAGTGGCGAATGAAGGGCAAGACTCCGCGATCCTGTTCGGTGCCACGATCACTCCCGCGAAGAAGACGCCGGTGACGATCGACCTCGCGGGAACGAGCCTGCCCGTCGGTGGCATCGTCACTGTGAAGGCCGCCGATGGCAGCCGCGTGGCCGCCAGCACGATAACCGGCGGCGACGCACGCGGCGGGCAGTCGGGGTTGGCCCCGCGCTTCGCACTATTGCCGGGGAACTACAAAGTCGAGATTCGCAAAGCGGGCGGCAGCGCCGTCGTCAAAGACATCGTCGTCGCAACCTCGCCGATGAACGTCAAATGGTAGCGATGTGAGTTTCAAGCGAGAAGAATTTTAACCGCGGAGGTCGCAGAGAACGCGGAGAAGAAATCAGAAACTCAACTTCATTCAGAATGAAATCCGGTTTGAGTTTTCTCCGCGTACTCCTCTTACTCTGCGGTTAATTTCTTCGGTATTCAAGCAATGACACAGGTGGTCCTCTCATGCGATTACTGTTCGGTTTGCTGGCGTTTTTGTCGGTGGCGGCGGAGCCGTGGGCGACGTATCGGGGGAACCCGCAGCGGACGGGCAACACCGATGGCATTGCGGTACCGGACTCGCCCGGCGTGCTGTGGGCGGTGAAATCGCAAGATCACTTCGTGGCGTCGCCGGTGCCGGTCGGCGAGAACGTCTACCTCTCGGCGCTCGGCGGGTTCAACCGCCCGATCGTGTCGCTGTACCCGCGAAATGCGAAGGGCGAACCGAAGCCCGCGTGGACGCGCTCCGCGCCGTACCTGCGACTCGCATCAGTATCGTCACCCGCCACTTTGGGAAACTTCCTCGTCCTCGGCGACGGGATGCATCAAGACTCTGGCGGCATCTTGCACTGCCTGACGGCCGACACGGGCCGCCCAATCTGGCAACTGCCGTTACCCGGCGACCTCGTCCATCTCGAAGGCGCACCGACGCTGGCGAATGGCCGCGTGTACATGGGCGGTGGCGCGGCGGGCGTCTTCTGCGTCGAACTCGAAAAGGCGATGCTCGACGGCAAGGAACTCGGGGCCGCCGAGATTCAGACGATGCAAGACGCGAAGTGGAAAGAACTGCTGGCGAAGTACGAAGCCGACAAGAAGAAAGACCCCGACTTCGCGGTGCCACCGAACGAAGACCAACTGCTGAAGCCCGCACCGAAGCTGCACTGGAAGAAAGGCGAACAGAAGTGGCACGTCGATGCGCCGGTGTGCGTCGTTGGCGATAATGTGCTGGTAACCACGAGCTATTTGGACAAGGAAAAGGTCGGCGAACGGGCGCTGTACTGCCTGAGTGCTGCAACGGGTGACACCGTATGGACCACACCTTTGAAGCTCAACCCGTGGGGCGGGGCATCGGTAATTGGCGATACCGTCGTCGTTTCCGGCAGCACGATCGGTTACTACTACACGATGTTGAAAGGCGCGAAAGGCGACCTGACCGCGTTCGACTTGAAGACCGGAAAAGAGAAGTGGCGGAAGGAAGTCCCCGGTGGCGTCGTCGGATGTGTGGCGCTCACGCCGGAACTCGCGGTGTGTACCGCCACCGATGGCAAAGTGCGCGCGTACGCGATGGCCGACGGCGAACGCCGCTGGATTTACGATGCAAAAATGCCGCTGTTCGCGCCGCCAGCCGTCGTTAGTGGTGTGGTGTATATCGGCGATTTACAGGGTACGGTTCATGCGATCGATTTGAAACTCGGCACCGAGAAATGGAAGCTCGACCTCGGGAAAGACGCCGCCGTGCAGTCGCCGGGAATGATCTACGGCGGGCCGACGATCCACGGTGGGAAGCTCATCATCGCCACGTGCAACCTCGAAGGCCCGCTCGCCCGCAAACCGACGTGCGCCGTCTGCATCGGGAAGTAACCACCATGGACCACGACCAACGATTCAAGGCGATGATCCGCGAATTCTTCCCGGAGTTCATGCAACTGTTCCTGCCCACGTGGGCTGAACAGTTCGATTTTGCATCGACCGAGTGGCTCGAAAAGGAAGTGTTACCCGATCCACCCGAAGGCGAACGCCACGTTCTGGACCTTGTGGCCAAGCTCCGTACCGCAGAGAATCTGACCTCGCGCACATCGGCACCCGCCGACGAATGGCTCGCGATGGTCCACGTCGAAATCGAGTCCGAGGACCGCACGACTCGCCTAAAACCACGCCTGCCGAGATATTACCACCACCTGCGTGTCAAGCACCGCCTACCCGTGTTGCCGATCGCGTTGTATCTCAGCGTCGGCATGAACGGCATCGGCGAAGACACCGTCATCGAGTATTTTGGCACGATGGAAGTGATGCGATTTCGCTATTTGTACGTTGGGCTGAAGTCGCTCGATGCGTTAGAATACTCTCGTGGCGACAACTGGCTCGGCGTCGCGCTGTCCGCCTTAATGAAAGCCGAGCGCGATCAGTGGCCGCTACTCGGCGCGGACGCACTACTTCGCCTGGCCGATGCGCCAGTGAACGAGCACCAGCGGTTTTTACTCAGCGATTGCTTGCAAGCGTACCTGCCGCTCGACGGAGCGAACCAGGCGACATTCGAGCGAATTACCAAGGCCGAACCCTATTCGAGGATCGTACCGATGAACAAGACGCCATACGACATGGGAATCGAGAAAGGAATCGAGAAAGGAATCGAGAAAGGCAAGGAGAACGCGATGCGGAGTGCCGCAATCGCCTTGTTGGAAAGCAAGTATCGTTCGGTGCCGAATCCGTTTCTCGAACGGATTGGCACGCTCGCTTACGACGACCTGCTTGCGCTGGTCGTTCGCATCCCCAACTCCACGTCGATGGAATCGCTGTTCGAGTAGGGCGAAATTAGACGGCGGCCCAGACGGCGGGTACGGTTTCGCGGTGGTCGCCCTGAATGTAAAAGCTCTCGCCGCCGTCGGCGACGGTGCGGACCAAGATCGTTTTCCAGGGGCGGTAATAGTAACGCGGGTCGGTCTTCGGGGCCTGTCGGTGATAGTCGTCGTCGAGCGGGATCAGGTCGAACACCGCCGTCGTGAACTTCGCGATCCGCTTGCCGTCTTGGTGCGCCACGTTCCGTGCCATCGCCAGTGCTTTGAGGTACACTTCCGGCCCCATCACCGCCGTGCCGAAGTTCAGTGCCACGCCCCCTTCGAGGTTCCGCACCTGCTCCGCGAAGATCAGGAAATCGGTGTAGCTCGCCTGCCCGAGCGCGGCCCCATCGGCGTTCGGGTGTTCGTGAATGATGTCGTAGCCGATGCCGATATGTACGGTGACGGGGATGCCCAACCGGTACGCGGCGGCCAGCACGGAGATGTCTCTGTGCGGGAAATTGCCCGTGGCGATTTCCCGGCCAATCGACTCACCGTAGCCGAGGCCATCGCGAACGCCGGCGACAATCGCATCGTTCATCGCGCCGGTTTCGCGCCACAAACCGAACTCGCCGGTTCGCACGTACTTGGCCACACTTTCCGTACTCGCTCCGATCTGCGCGAACTCCCAATCGTGGATCGGCCCCGCGCCGTTCATGGCAATCAGCGAGATGAACCCGCGTTCCATGAGGTCGATGAGATGCCGTTGCACGCCCGCACGGAGAACGTGCGCGCCCATCATGAGGATGCGGGCGGCACCACTCGCTTTCGCGTCGCGCAACCGCTCGCCGACGATTGCAATCGACGGGTGTGCGAACGCTACATGCGCGTCCAACGACTGCAACACACTGAGCGTGAGATCGTGTTCGCGCTCGGCCAACGGCTTAACGATCAATCGCGAACGATCGAACGACGGATGCGGCATCGGAAAGGCCCCTCGGGTTGCGGTGAAGGGTTATCTTATCAACGCAAAAAGCCCACGGACGATCGTCGGTGGGCTTTCGGGTTTGGTGCGGCTTTTAGCGTTGCGAATGGGCGATGGCGCGGGTGCTGATGGGCGCGGGGGTGTTGACGTCGGTGGGCGGAAGTGCGTGGCGTTTCGGCATACCGGTTGGCATAGGCGTGCGGACGGCCAGCATCGCTTCGTCGATTCGACCTCGCACGTCGGCATCGTCGTCGTGCTGCACGGCTTGCAGTGCGAGGACCACCCGCTCGTCATCGGGGGCGATTTGGCTGAGGAGCGTGATGCAGCGGCCGCGCATGTCGGGGTCGTTCGACATGAGGCCGTTCAGGAGGCCCGGTACGGCGGCGCGGCCGATTCGCTTCAGCGTGACGGCGACGACCGAGCGCGTGCGGACATCGTGGTCGGCGAGCATCGGCAGGATCATCGGCACGCACGGGTAGGCAGCCGGGCCTAATCGGCCGAGCGAACCGGCACAATCGCGGCGTACGCTGGAGTCGGGGTCTTTCAATCCGGAGATTAAGATTGGCAGTGCGGCGAGTGCGGCATGGCCTTGGTCGCCGATGGCGCGGGCGGCACGACGGCGGACGCGCGGCGACACATCGCGGAGCGCAGCAGTGAGCGCTTCGACCCGTTTGACCGCCGGGATTGGCATGTCCGCGATCGCGACGACGGCGAGTTCGCGAATTTGATTTTGACTGTGATTCAGCGCTTCGGTGAGGAGGTGCAAGGCGGGGGCGCTTTGCGATTCCGGAAGGTGCTGCATCAGGACCGTGAACACGAGGCGATGCATGACCTGGGGCGACAATTGTTCCATTTTGAAGACCAAAATTGAATATAAGTGGGCAGTCGGTATGAATCGCCACCAGTTCGGTGACGGACGACGAAGCATAGAGTACGCAGGCCGTACGGCTAACGGAATCGGCAGAAATTACCCGTTCGCTACGAATTTCCCAGGTCGGATTCTCGGCTGGAGCGAAGGATTTGATTCTTCAGTGAACCGCGAGAATTGTGCGTCTCGGAATGCTAACCGTAAGTTACGATAGGTTAACGGATTTCCCGATTGCGAACCGGAGAATGTGCATGTCGATGATGGTGACCTGCCCGACGTGCCAGTCGATGCTTCGGCTGCCCGACGGCGCGGAGATGGTCCGCTGCCCGAAGTGCAAAACCGTGCTGAGCGTGGAGAACCCGAACGCGCCGAAGCCGCCCGCCAAGATCCCGCTGCCGTTCGGGTTGCCCGCCGGTCCGGTGGCCCCCGTCAGCCCGCCACCCGTAACGGCGCGCCCCGCCCCGCCCCCTGCCAGCCGTCCGCCGACGCGCGGCAAGCCGATCGAGGAACACGAAGAATACGACGACGATGAGGGAGACCCCACCAAGCCGAAGAAGAGTTGGCGCGAAACCGACTCGGAGAAGGAAGCGCGGAAGCTCGAAGCGATCGACGTGTACGTGCAGCCCGCCAAGATCGGAATGCGGCTGATGGCGTACGGCGCGGTGGCCTCGGCACTCACGCCGATCTTTTTCCTGCTCTTTTTCGTGTCGACGCTGATCGGCCCGAGCGGCATTCTGCCGGTGCTGTATCTCTGTACGCTCGTGCTCAGTTTGCACTGGCCGCTTACGTTCGTCGGCTTCGCCTACTGTTGCGCCGGGCCGCGTGCGATGCGGTCGATGGCAGTCGCGGGGTTGTGCGTGATGCTGGCCCATTCGGCCGTCACGTTCGTTCTCGTTCGCGGTGCCGGGGATATGATCAACATGAACACGACGGGCTTCCACCATTCCGCCGATTCGAGCGCGGTCGTCGGCTCGCTCATCCTCAGCGGGCTGTTCAACAACCTCAGTTACATTACCCACCTGCCCGCATACATCTTGTTCTCGTCGTCGATCGGCAACATCGTCTGGATGATCTGGCCGATGCTCGCAGCCGGGCTGGAATTTGCGAAACTCTCGTTGATCGGCATCATCACCAACGCCTACTGCATCGAAGGCAAAGACCCCGAGGCGGGCTACCTGGCGCTGCGGTTCGTCTACCGCATCTTCTGGCTCGTCATCATCGGCGTCGTGCTAGAAATTGCACTGATTCTCGGCTTCACCTTAACGGGTGGCGACCGTCTGCTGCTCGCGTGGTTCGGCCTGCCGGTGATGCTCATCGTGGTCGGGTACAACCTCTGGTGGGCGTTCGCGTGGTACGAGCAATGCCGCGTGATGTTCGATAGCCTCGAGGTCATGACCGCCGCCCGATTCGCCGACAAACGCGCCCGAATGGACACGTACTATTGAAATGCGGTGATTTTGGGTAGCAGATTGACTCCGGTCACCACCTACCCATCCGTGGACTCATTCCCAAATTTCGGAACCAACCTAAACCCCGTTCAGCCAGAAAACTGGGGCATGGTTCCAATCGCGGCGATTCTGGGTAGCAGGAAAGTGGTTTCGGCACTTTCCACCCACCCTCCGCGAACTCACTCCCGAATTGCGGAATGTAGCTAACTCACCAACGACTTACGTCCGAATTTGGCCAATTCCAATCCCGCCGAAACCACTTTGTCGGTAGTCCTTTTCGGCAAAACTGCAACCTGGCTATGAACCATGCCCTACGCAAAGCCTCCGCGTCGCGGCGAATTCCCGAATCGCCACACGTTCACGCGCTCCGCTAATTCCTCTATGCGTCTGCTTTTTGAGGATCGTAGCCGATTGCTCGCCTCCCGTTTTCGGACAGGTGACGGGAATTTCGGCACGTCGTATCGACGGCAGGAAATAAGCGCGAAAAATCGTTTGTGCGGGATTTGACACGTGTGCGGCGTGGTCTATTGTTGCGTCGTGAAGGGGGCAACGGGTGACACCGAGTCGCGACCCGTGCGAGATTGATGTCCTGGATGCCCACCACAAGTTTCAAGAGGTACGCGCCATGAAGACGAAAGTCGCCAGGCACCTCGTCGCGTTCCTGAAGAACGAAGAAGGACCGACCGCAGTCGAGTACGCAGTCATGCTGGCCCTGATCATAGTGGTTTGCATTGCCGCAGTCACGGCTCTCGGTGGGAGTGTTTCGGGTGTCTTTGCGAACGCCGAGTTGAACACGGCAGCCGCGGTCAAAACGGCGTCCTGAGTCTCGGGCCACATTCGGCCCGAACCGGTTGTACGTTACGATTTTGATCGAGAACCATCGGTGTCATTCTCTGTTTCATTCACCATGTTTTAAGGGGTTCGAGTTATGAACGTTATCGCAAAGAAGTTCGTCACGTTTCTGAAAAAAGAAGATGGCCCAACCGCGGTTGAGTACGCTGTGATGTTGGCCCTCATCATCGTGGTCTGCATTGCAGCCATCACGGCA
>JAYWCL010000038.1:0-10457 GCA_043780595.1 Limnoglobus sp. | reverse complement strand
TGGGTGAAGCTGCCGATCCGGTGGATGGTGGAGCGGACGTTCGCCTGGCTGGGCCAGTGTCGTCGGCTGACCAAAGACCGGGAGAAGAGTGTCGTGTCGTCGGAGGCGTTTATAAAGTTAGCCATGATCCACCTGATGCTCAACCGACTCGAACCGAAAAACGAAACGACCGAGTTCCAATACCGAACAGCGGCATAAACCTACATATGGGACAGTCACTAAGGCTTAACATCACCAAAACTCAGTGAGTCAGCCACGGGGCAGGCAAACTTTTGCGGCCACCACAGCACACTTTCTTAGGTGCTGTGGTAGTACTCACCTCGACGACCGGTTCCACTGCCGTCACACGCACATTTTCATTGGTAACCGTTCACGGAGCAGATTGCATTTTCAACGTTCCAGACACCGTAGGTCGTGGCCGAAGAGGCCTTGCGATGAGGCCCGACGGAACGGTAACGACAACACCTTCGAGTTTGGAATCACCGCGATCATTCACTGTCGGGCTTCCCAAAGCATCCGGCCCGACCTACAAAACCAGACGTTCGATACCTGAACGGATCACCCCGTGAACGGTTACGTGGAAGAAGTTCTGATCCCAGATGATGCAACACACGGACTGCGAAAACGCACATACCATCTTGAACAAATTGAAATCCCAATCGCTAACAATTGACACGTGCGAAGCACCCCCGGTTTTTGGGCCGGGGGTGCGCGTGTCGCTTCACTTCTAAACGATCTTACCCGACGTAAACGCCGCTCGAACTGGCGATCGTGTCGAGCGAGAAGAACTCGGCGGGGTTTGCGTTGCCGAGGTTGGTGCCCAGGTAACCGCGAACGCGGCTGCCGCTGCCGGTACCGGCCCCGACGATCAGATCGGACTTCGCATCGCCGTCGAGGTTCTTGGCCACGACTCGCACGCCACCGCGGCTGGCGGCATCGCCCGCGAAGAAGTTGGCCACGGTCGTTTGCGTGTTCGATGCGACGAGGTCGGCACCGGACAACGCAAGCACGCGCGGGCCGCCACCGGGGCCGCCGCCCGCGATGATGTCGGCCTTACCATCGCCGTTGATGTCGCCGGCAGCGATGAACACGCCGTTCCGCAGCGTTTGCTCGAAGACGAAGAAATCGTTGAACAGTGTGGTCGGCGAGCTACTGCCGATCGTCTTGCCGTCGTAAGTCGCCACGCGCGGGCCGCCGCCGAACCCCGCTGCGACCACGACATCGCCGATGCCATCGCCGTTGACATCGCCGACGGCTGCGCGGGCACCGCCACGGAAATTCACGTCGTTGATGCCGAAGAAATCGGCGGCAACTGCAAAGCCGACGCCGTTGAAGATCCGCACGCGCGGGCCGCCGCCTTGATCCGGCGTGACGAGCAATTCGGCAACGCCGTCACCGGTGACATCGCCCGCCGCCAGGTAAATGCCGCCCTTGAACGCCGCCTCGAACGGTTGCACGCGGAACAGTTCGGCTTGCGTCGTCCCATCGAGAATTCGCACATCGGTGATCGTGCCAGGGCCGGTGCCGACGGCGACATCGTTGACGCCATCGCCGTTGAAGTCGGCCAAAGCCACGCGAATGCCACCGGCGAAGGTTGTGCCGAATGGCATGGCTTCAAACTTCACGCTGCTGTCCGAATTGTAAACGCGAACCGTGGCCACGCCGGTTTCACTACCGACGGCGTACTCGCCTGCCGGTGAGGTGGGCGTGATGGCATCCGATGCGCTCAATCCGCTGAGAGCGATCGTGCCCGTGCCGATCGGCCCGAGTTTCGTCGCCGCACCCGACGCCAAGTTGATCGAATACAGCGAGGTCGTTCCGCCGCTCGTCAGCGCGGCAAAACCCGAGCCGTTCACGGCGGTGTTCGAGGCTTTCGCTTGCACGCTCGCCGGGATGTCGAAGCCGTTGACGGCGGTGAAGATCAGCGGCACGCCGGCCACGGTGATCGTCGTACCGACGGTCTGCGTTCCGCTGTTCGGCAGCGTCTGAATGAACAGTTTGCCCGTCGTGCTGTCGATCGTGTACTGCGTCGTGAACTTCGTTCCGGCGAAGCTGTTCGTGTACGCCGTGCCATCGACGGTCGTGGAGCCACCATTCGCCGACTTATCGGGGTTCACATCCATCACGCTGCCTGCCGCTCCGCCGAAATCGCCGTCGACGGCGGCCCCGTTGTTCGGGTTGATGCGGAAGTTAAAGCCCGTGCTGGTGACGACGCGTAGGCGGTCGACGGTCGGGTTGAAGTCGATGCCGAAACTGGTGTTGCTACCGAAGGTGATCGCCGATCCGGCTCCATCGACGAGGCTGATGGTGCCGACGCCGACGGGCGTTGTGGCACCACTTTGCGGGTCGATATTCGCGAGGCGTACGGCCTTCGTCGTGCTATCGAGAACGAGCACGAAGTATTGGCCGGTGGCGGGGCGGATATCTAAGCCGACGACGGTTTCGGTCGCAGCCAACCCGGTGATTGCCGCGCTCGTCGTGGTGTTCGGCGTGTTGGAATTGAAGCGAAGCAGGTTCGCACCGGCCACGCCGATCAGTGGCGTACCGACCCGATCGAGCGGGTTCACCGCGAGGCCGAGAACCGGCGACGCGAAGCCCGTCGTACCGGCCTTTGTGGCCACGCCCGTTACGAGATCGATGGTGAACAGCGACGTCGCGCCGCCGACGGAGAGAATCGCGAGGCCTTTGCCCGAAACGACGGCCGCATTCGAGGCGGTGGCATCGACACCGGTGCCGATATCGAAGCCGTTGACGGCGGAGAAATTCAGTGGCGAGCCGGCCAGCGTGATGGCGAGTGGCAGCGTTTGCGTGCCGTTGTTCGGCGGATTCTGAATGGACAATTTATCCGTCGTGGCGTCGAGGGCGTACAGCGTCGTGAAGGTCGCGTTCGGCGCGTTGTTCGTGTACGCCGCCGCATCGACGACCGTCGTGCTACCGCTGATCTTCGAATCGGGTTGATTGCCCGCCACCGAGTTATCGGTGTCGTTCGGCAAGCCATTGTTCGGGTTCACGCGGAAGTTCAAACCGCTATCGGTGACGACCCGCAGCCGATCGACGACGGGGTTGAAGTCGAGGCCGAAGTTCGTGCCCGCCGCGATCGTGATGAGGGTTCCCGTCGCATCGGACAGCGCGAAACTGGTCCCGATCGGCGTCGCCGTACCGGTGCGACCGCTGATGCCGTACAGTTGCAGCGAGTTCGCGGCGCTGTTTAACCCGAGGCCGTACAGCGCACCGTTCTGCGGGCGATAGTCGATGCCGACGAGGCTATCGCCCGCGACCACACCGGTGATCGCCGTCGTGGTTTGCACGTCCGGCGTGGCGGTATCGAAGCCAATTAGGCTGGTTGCCGTGAGCGCGAACGCCGCCGTCGGCGTCGTGCGATCTTCGAGAGTGACCAAACGCGGGCGAAACGTCGCAGACTTTTTCGGGAAAGGTTTCGTCATAATGCAGCTCCAGAAATCAAAGGATGCACGATTGGGCGTACGGCAACGATTGTACGGACTGCGTGGCGCAAATGGTAAAAGTAATTGCGAAAATAGATAAAGTCGGCAATGCGGGGGCTACGAGCCACCGGGCTTGTCCCGGTGGGAGTGTCTCGAGTTGTCATAATTCGCAGACTGCTTGATAAATGTGCGGCCACGCGAAGAGTAGCACATGCCCATCGAAGAACGCACGGTGTGGGAACGATTCTGGGCCAAAGTGCAGTCCGCCGTACCGATGAAGTGACGTGTATTACGTGCCGAAATCGCGTATATTTCTTGAGAGACGATTTGGTAACCCAACATGGACCTGTCAGGACGTCTCCTGATATAATTGGAGATTCGACGATGCTGCGATTGCTGTTCCTCGGCGTGCTGATGGTGACGGCCACTGCGTTTGCGGCCGATGAGCCGGTCGACAAAGCGAAGCAACCGCTGCTCGGCGAATGGAGCGTCGTCGATGCCACGGGTGGCGAACTCGCGTCGCTGCTGAAAGCGAATGTCGCACGGGTGACATTCGATGCGGACACATTCACGGCGGGTCGGGCGGGCGAGTACACGCTCGATGCCACCAAGTCGCCGAAGCAGATCGATTTGAAAATCACCGGCGGCCCGAAAGAGGAACGCGGTACGTACAAGGGCATCTATGAAGTGACCGCCGACAGCCTCAAAATTCAATTTGCGCTTCCTGGCAAAGAACGCCCTGCGGCATTCGCAGTTACCGATGGCGTCGCACTCGCTCTGAAACGCGACAAGAAATAACCCGTAACCGGTGACACCGCGATGTGTGCGAAGCAATACGATTCGACGTTGAAGACGTTGCTCGACGACTACGCCATCGATTGGATCGACTGGCTCGCGCCGCGTTTGGGGCTGCCGTCCACGCTCGACGTCGAACCGCTCGATGTGAACCTGACGACGGTACAGGTCGAGGCCGACAAGGTTTTTCGCTTGAAACATCCGGCAGCGGGGCTGTTGCACATCGAGCCGCAAACGGGGCACGATCTCACGCTTCCGGACCGGATTCAGTTGTACAGCCTGTTGCTCGAACGCCAGTACGGCGGGCCAGTCTACTCGGTGGCCTTGTTGCTTCGACAGCGAGCCGACACGACGACGATCACGGGCCTGATCCATCGCCGTTACAGCGACGGGCAGATTTACCACGAGTTTCGGTATCACGTGATTCGGGTGTGGGAACTGGACCTCGAACCGCTCATGAGCGGCCCCATCGGCGCGATCCCGCTGGCCCTGCTGACGAACCAAGCTCGCGGGCGATTGCCGGAATTGGTGGACCGGATCGACGAGCGTTTGCAAGCCGAAGCGATCGGGGACGCGGCGCGGCGACGGCTCTTGACTTCGTGTTACATCCTGGTGGGAATGCGTTATGATAGCGATGACGTTCACACCGCGTTTGCGAGGAGCATGGGCATGAAAGAGTCAACGACGTATCAAGCGATCCTCCAGGAAGGCCGGGAAGAGGGCATTAAAACTGGCATTCAAGCCGGTATTCAAACTGGTACTCGGACTGGCATTCAGACCGGTCTGATTGCAGCACGGCAGGAAGACTTGCTCGACATTATCCGCGAGCGATTCGGTTCGGTTCCCGAGTTGGTCGAGGCGCGGATTCGTGCGACGGACGACTCCGCGAAATTGCAGGCCGCCATCCGGCAGTCGGTTCGCGTCGCGGACCCGAACGACATCCTCCGCTAACTTCGATTGCGACCATGTCACCATCCGAGATCGAAACCTTTCTCACGCAGTCTCTGGTCGATCGCCAACTGAGCGGCGGCGAGAAAAGTGCGTTGACGGACTGGCTGGCGAGTGCCGTGAAGACCGACCAACAGCGGGGCGTCGTACGGCATCAGGTGTTTGCGGCGGCACGCGCGGCATCGGCTTCGCTGGATACCGCGCAACTCCTCGATTGGCTCGAAGACACGCTGAAGGTCGTCGCACCGCTAGCACAGCCTGCGACTTCGGCTGCGGTCGCCCCGACGGAGGTTTTCTTCTCGCCGGGCGAATCGTGCTGGCAGCAGATCGCCCATCGATTCTCGACCAGTCGCCGAAGCGCCGATGTCTGCGTGTTCACAATTACCGACGACCGCATCACGCGGACGATCCTCGATGCCCATCGCCGCAGACTGACGATTCGTATCATCACGGACAACGACAAAGCGTTCGACCTCGGTTCGGACGTGCCGCGACTGCGCGAAGCGGGCATCGCGGTGAAGGTCGACGAGACGCCATTTCACATGCACCACAAGTTCGCGATTTTCGACGGCGTGCGGTTGCTCAACGGCAGTTACAACTGGACGCGAAGTGCCGCCGAGCAGAACGAAGAGAACATTGTCGATACGGGAAATCCCGTACAAGTCGCCGCATTCGCAAAAGAGTTTCAGCGACTGTGGAGCAGCTTGTGATCGAGTAGGTAGAGAGTGGCCGAATGTAGCGAGAACTGCATTTCACAGGGCGAGGTGTCGTGAGTCAGACGACGCTGTGCGCAAAGCATTCCCGAACGCTGTCCAACTGTCTTGCCGTTCCTATTACGAACCGTATTGAACCGTTTGCGAACTCACGGCGTATAGTTTAGCGGTGGCCCATTCCAACTTCGATTCCTCGGACGAAATGACGGATGAGCAGCTCCTCGTACGACTGCGCGACGGCGATCGCGAGTGGTTCGGGACGCTGGTACGGCGTTACGAACGCGAACTGTACGGTTACCTACGCCGCTATCTCGGCGATGCGGAACTGGCGGCCGACGTGTTTCAAAATACGTTCGTTGCGGTGTTCACGAAGATTCAGCAATACGAACCCGGTCGTGCGGTGCGGCCTTGGCTGTATGCGATCGCGACGAATCAGGCCATCGATTCGCTCCGCAAACAGAAGCGGCGATCCGAACGCACCACCGATCCGCTGCCGACCGGCGACGATGCGAAGGCGAGGACGTTGTTCGAATTGCTCGCCTCCCGCGAGGCCGACCCGGCGGAACTGGCCGTCAGCGACGAACGGAGTCAGCAGGTGCGCGGGGCCGTCGATCAGTTGACGGATCTGCACAAACAGGTGGTTGTGCTATCGTACTTTCAGGGGTTCAAGTATCAGGACATTGCCGAGGTTCTGGGCATTCCGCTCGGTACGGTGAAGTCGCGGTTGAACTCGGCGATGGCGAAGTTGACCGAAATTTGGATGAAGTCCGCCGCCACCGGCGGTTTATCGGAGTGATTCGATGGACGATTTACTCGTCGGGTATGCCTTGAACGCGCTGAGTGACGCCGAGATGGCGACGGTGACGGCGTACATTCGCACCCACCCAGCCGATGCGGAAAAGGTACGGCGCGTTCGCAAGATGTTCGCCGTGCTCGAAGCCGACGCCGAGCCAGACCTGCCCCCGCCCGGCCTCGCGATGGCCGCGATCGTTCGCACCGCCGAGTACGCCGTTCGGCATGGTATGCCCGATGCCGAACCGTCCGTCGAAACGCTACCTCCGGTGCCTCGCACTGGGGGCGACGCGCGGTTTTGGTCGGCCCGCTACGTGGAAATTGCAATCGCCGCTTCGATCGCGTTTCTCATGTTCGGGCTAGTCGCCACGGCCGTTTCCAAGCTGCGTTTCGAGAACCAAGTCGCCGCCTGCAAGAATAATCTTCAGACACTTTACGCGAGTCTCAGCCGGTATTCCGATCGACACGATGGCAATTTCCCGAAAGTCGGCACGCCCGATGCGCCGCGCGCCGGAGACTTCGTCGCCGCGCTCACCGAGGCGGGCCAGTTGTCCGCCACTGTGCGCGCCGTTTGCCCTGCGGATACCGACGCGACTTCCCCCGTGAGTTACGTGTACACGCTCGGTTACCGCAATCCCGCCGGACAATTAATGGGACTGAAAAAGTGCCCGATCGCCGACGAGGATCTGACGCCGGTGTCCGCCGACGTACCATCTGCACACGGTCGCGGCCAGAACATTCTCTTCGCGGGTGGGTTCGTGCAATTTTCGACGAAAACCACCGTCGGCCCCAACAACGACGATATTTATCGGAACGACGATGGCCGCGTCCGCGCCGGCCTACATCGCTTCGACGCCTCGCTCGGTCGCGCCGACGACATGCCGTAAATTCGTCGCGGCGAATTGTGATTCGCGGCGAAACGAAATCAACATCCCCATCAGCGCCGCCACCGACAACGCGAATGCCATCGTGTGCGTGCCGTAGACGAGCGCCAGGTCTTGCGTTTCCGAACCCATGAAGCTCGGTAGCCACATCAGTGCCACCGCCATCGCGAATAGTATTCCGATGCGGATTCGCGTTCGCTTCGGGAAATGCGTACTGCCAATCGCCCAGCAGATGGCGCTGAACGGCACGATCAGTGCGACCGCGTGATGCTTCCACGTACGCTCGCTGAACAGCAACATCCCGATGAGAATCAGGCCATACTCGGCAACGAGTTGCGGCCCCGCTCGTTGCACGTTCGCGCGGTGCGTCGGCCAACGGCACAACGCGACGATGCCGATCGCGAATAGCAACATCGCCAGTTGCACGATCCGCTTCGCCCATACCGGGCCGACATCGGCGAGATTGTGAAACCCGGCCGATACGGGTTGGCCGTCTTCGGGGTCGTATTCGAGGAACGATGGCTCGGCAGTGAGCAAGCGAAACACGACGCCGGGAATCGACTGGTTCGGGTGCTCGGTCGTCACTTTGCCATCGATCGCGAACGGCTTCACCATATGCTCGAACCAACTCGTCAGCAGCGTGCGGTTATAGTCCCAACCGAGCACGCCACCCGGTACGATCGCGAGCCACAATATCGAACCGACGATCACCCCGGCGAGCGCCCGCCAGGCGCGCTTCCAGAGGAAGTACGGCACGAACAGCGCAGGCGTGACTTTGCAAGCAATCGCTAAACCGATTGCCACACCGGCGGTGAAATCCCAGCGGCGACGGAAACACTCGAGCGCGCCGACGACGATGAAAGAGATGAACAAATTGACGTTGCCGTGCGCCAGGTCGCCGAGAATCGGGTGGAGACTGAGCGCGATGGCGAGTCCCTTTACCCAGTCCGCTACCGGCACCGCGAGCAAGCGAAACGTCCAGACGATCATCGCGATTGCCATTCCAACTTTCGCGAAGAACCACGCCATCGCGCCGACGAGCGGCGGCAGTTCCATGAATGGTCGCAAGATCAGCGCCATGATCGGCGGGTTCGGGTAGCGGAATTCGTCGTAGATATTTCGCCCGTCATCGAGCGCGAGAATCTGCGGTCGCCAGCGTAGGAACGCGGTGCGCGTCTGGTCGCCGAGGCGACTCGGTTTCTCCGCCTTCGCGTAATACTTGATGGCGGTGAACAGGCACAGAAACGCGATGCCAAACAGAAATGCTCGCCGTAACGCGAGATCCGACAGGAAGCGAGACGGAACCGAATCGGGCACCGTACTCGCCTTCGCGAAAACCGTTGGCTCGTCCGGGTTCATCGTACGATCAGACCCGTTGTCGGGTTGTAGGTCGTTCCCGTGAAGGGGTTTACGTAGGTTCCCGAGCCGGGAATGTATGCGCCCCACGGCGAGAACGAGCCGGTGCCGGGGACTTGATAGAACGTGCCTTCTCGTGTAATTGCGATGCCGCTCAACGGCCGAACGACCGTCCCGGTAACGGGATTCACCGCAAGGTTGCGACCGACTGGAATCACGGCCCCTGCTTCGCGTTGAACGAATCCGGGCTGCAAGAACGGGTTATTGAAGCCGTTCGGCGCAATCTGCGTCGTCTGCGAGAACGTCGTGCTGTTCGTGTAGCCGTTGTTGTAATAACCCGTTTGAGATTGCGTCGTGAACTGATAGCCCCACGGATTGACCGGCACGGGGTAGAAGTTCGGTCGCGCCCACGGATTGATGATCGGGATGCCGTTCGGCAGTTGACCGATCACGCCGTTGTTGCCGCCCTGCCAGTACGGCCCGTTGTGGAACCCGTTGTACTGCCAGGGATTAGAGTAGTTCCACGGGTTGTTATTGTTGCCGGAATAGTTGTTGCCGTATCCGTTGTTATAGCCGTTGTTCCAGGGGTTGTAATACTGCGCGTCGGCCACGCCCGCCGTGGTCGCCGTAAGGAGTATCGCTGCCAGGATGTTACGCAATTGCCCAAACATGATGTGTACTCCTTCGGTATTTCCCCAGATTATAACGTACCCGAAAGGTCGGTTGTGAGTGAATTTTCGCCGTACGCCGAACTTACCACTCTAAACGTTGCCGTGCCAGTTACTTGCGCAATTCAAAAAAAAACGACGCATCCGATTTCCTATTTTGTATATTAGCACGTTCGTAAAACCGGAGGCCGCCATGTATTGTCCGTCCTGCACGCACCTAAACCTTCCCGGCACCGATCTTTGCGTCAAATGTCTACTCGACCTGACCGCGTTGGACCGTCCCGAGCCGCACGACAAGGTCGAACGCAGCCTGATGGACGACACGGTCGCGATCCTCGGGCCGAAGAAACCGGTGACGGTATCCGCAAATGCCCCGCTTTCTGAGGCTATTCGTCGCATGATCGACGGCGGCGTCGGCGCATTACTGGTAACGGACGCCAACGAACGACTAATTGGCATACTGACGGAACGCGATTTTCTTACGAAAATGCCTGTCAACGGCGCAAATCGCAGCGTCGGCGACTATATGACCCGCGACCCCGAAACCGTCGCCGCCACCGATCCGCTCGCGTTTGCCCTGAGAAAGATGGATGTCGGCGGGTATCGCCACCTGCCGATCGTCAGCGCCAGCGGCGTACCCGTGGGCATGATCTCCGTACGCGATGTGTTGAAGCACATCACGAAATTGTGCAAGGAATGATGACGGCATAACGATTCAGCATGTCGCCACACGTCCACGCGCTCCGCTACGCAAGGCACGGTTCCAATCGCGGCGATTCTGGGTAGCAGGAAAGTGGTTTCGGCACTTTCCACCCACCCCTCCGCGAACTCACTCCCGAATTGCGGAATGTAGCTAAC
>JAYWCL010000037.1:0-25327 GCA_043780595.1 Limnoglobus sp. | reverse complement strand
CAAGTCGAGGGAGCCGAACGCGTGCATCCGCATCGGCAACTCGTGGGAAGCTACGAGGGATTCCCAGCCTAACCCACGCCGGAAACGCGGTTACACCCTGCGTGAAATACTCGGTGCCGTGTTGACGACGGTGTCGAACTGGGTGAGAACGGCATCGTTACCATCGCCACCGGCGTAACTGATGGCGTATTGGCGTCCATCGCGCGTGAGAACCGATCCTTGCGGCAAGCCCGCGAACGTACCGACTATCGGCCCTGCGTCCCGCTTGTCGATCAGAATCACGCTCTGGCCGGGAACTGTCGGCAACGGTAGCTGGGCATTCAGCGAAACGCCCGAAAGGCTGAGGCCACCATTCACGGTTATCGTTCCATTCAGCACCAGACTTCCCGTCGGCAGGTTGAGCGTCCCCGTACCGGTGGTGAATGTCGTCCCGACAGATGTGGTGATCGTCGTGCCGAGGAGCGTCAGGTTGCCGTTATCGGTGGTGATGTTCGCATCGAGATTCAGCGTGCCCTGCGATTGCAAAGTCAGCGCGCCGCCGTTGCCGGTCGGATTGTCGGTGACGATTGGCGAGATGACCGCGATCGTCGCCGTCGCTTGCGAAACGACGGCTTTGCCGGCGTTCAAACTGAGCGCAAACAGATCGGGCGTCACGTTCAGCGTTCGCGCTCCGCCGCGATCGAAGGTAAGCAAATTGGCATCGGGGAAGCCGACGGTGATTCTCCGACTGTCGAATGAGCGATCTTGCGCATTCGTTAGCACGTTGAATACAAACACGTGTTCGTGACTACTGGCTGAGAAATTTCGCGACCACGGTGGGCTGATGGGAGTGAGCGGTACGGTGCTGTTTTGCGGAGTGTTAACGTTCTGCCCGTCGATCGTTTTCCCCGTACTGCCATTTACCCAGGTGATCCCTCTCCCGCTGCTGGCGAGATAGTTACCGTCCGTGAGGGCCTTCTGGAGACCCACTCCCGCGAAGCTGATGGCGGCGCTAACGGTTCCATTGATTCCCGTCGTGCCGTTTCCCCATGTCACTGCCCCGACGCCGTTGGCCAATATCGTACTTGCGACGACGTAGTTGCCGTTCGTGAGTGCCGTCACGCCGTTCACGCCGTAATAGCCCACTCCCGCGAAGTTCTGCGATCCGACGAGGCTGTTGGCGGCGCTGACAGTCCCACTGGTGCCGGTCGTGCCATTACCCCACGTGAAAGCCTTGTAGCTGTTGACAACGTAGTTGCCGTTGGCAAGCGGTGTGACGATAATGTCCTCAAGGTTGCGAGCCGTCAATCCGACGAGACTGTTGGCAGCAGAAATAATACCCGTTGTCGTCTTCGTTCCATCCGCCCATGTGACGGCCCCCTCCGTCCCGACACTGGGGATCCCAAAACCGGGACTGTCGAAGATGACGTAATTCCCGTTGGTGAGCGCGAGCACCTTCTTAAAACCCCCACTTCTGCTAACGAGGCTTTTGGCATCGGTAACGACATCGGTAACGATCCCATTAATGCTCCTGGTTCCATCGACCCACATTACCGCTCTGGTATTGCTAAATGCCTCGAAGCCGATGACGACGTAGTTTCCGTTGGCGAGTGCCGTCACACCTCCCACACCTTGACCCCGCATGGATACGATGCTGTTGGAACTGGTGATGGTCCCGCTGATACCTTTGGTACCATCTGCCCACGTCACCGCTCCAATAATTCCTGTTTGCAAAGCGGCACGAGCAGAACTGGATACAACGTAGTTGCCATTCGTGAGAGCCACCACATCGCCCAACCCAACATAATCAAAATCCCTCGTTCCGACGAGACTGTTGGCGGCGGAGACGGCCCCACTGGTTCCCGCGGTTCCATTTCCCCAAGTGACCGCACCGGCACGCATCACCGGGCCATTCTTCCACTCACTACTTGCGACGACATAGTTACCATTGGCGAGAGCCGTCACGCCTTCAAAGCCTACCCGGTCGTCGGATTGCGTTCCGAAGAGGCTGTTGGCGGCGGAAATGACCCCACTGACGCCCTTGGCTCCATCACCCCAGGTGACCGCCCCGGCATCGACAATCGTACCGTTGTCCCAACCGTAACTGCGAACGACATAGCTACCATTGGAAAGCACGGTGATGTTGGAATCCGAACGACTGGGGCGGATGTCTTCGGAATGCGATCCGACGAGGCTGTTCTCGGGGGTAACGGCCCCACTGATACCCTTGGTTCCATCCCCCCAGGTGACGGCCCCGGCACTTGCGACATTGCCGTTCCCCCACACGGGACTTCGCACGACATAGTTACCGTTGGTGAGCGCCGTCACGCCGTCACTTTTCATAAAGTTGATACCATTAAAACGGTTTTCATTGCTGCCACCCACGTAGTCGAACGGCTTCAATCCGACGAGGCTGTTGGAAGCCGAAACGACTCCACTAACACCGGTGATGCCACTCCCCCACGTCACGGCCCCGGCATCGACGACCGAGCCGTTATCCCACATGTAACTGGTGACGACAAAGTTGCCGTTGGTCAGCGCCGTCACGCCGAGATTGCCCACGAAGTCGTTGGTGTGCGAACCGGTGAGGGTACTGATGAGCGCGCCCGTGGTGCCGTTGAACAGATACACTGCTCCGGCATTGACGCCACCGGCATTGTCGAACGGATCGGTGACGACGATGTTTCCCGTCGAGAGTATCACCGACTCGGAACCGAAAGTGCCACCCTCAGCTGGGTTCGGGTTCGGATCGACCAGATCGAATTGCGGGAAGATACCCGTTGGCGCGTTCGTGATGTTCAGGATTGCAGCGGGCACGACGCGATCTTCGAGGCCCTCGATGCCGAGCAATGGCGAGCGTTTGCGGAGCCGCGTCGGGGAGAGTCGATTACGCATCGGAAACCTCAAATGTGTGGCAAAACAGGCAGATTGGGTACCCACATACTATCGCAAGAGTCAAATAATAGACGAGGCTCGACCGATTATCGTTTGCGATTGTCGCATTTCGACTGCACCCATACGAATGAGTGAAGTCAAAAAATCCGAGACGATCCGACGTAAGTCAGAATTCGCGACGTGCGCAGAGTGACGCAAAAGTGTCTCCAAATGACATAGAAGTGCGCGCAAATGACACAGAAATGTCGCATCCGGTCGATTTTCGGTCGCATTCGGTCGATTTTCGACCAGTAGTTTCGGCTGATGTGTAATCGAGAGCCTCGACGTAAATCACGATAAAAGTGCGAGATACGGCAAAGGCGGCGTTTTCAGATCGGTAATTTGCGATCGAAAACGGGCATTTTGAGACGCGAAAATGACAAAAAACCGGTTTTAGAGCGTCCGCAAATGTGACTTACGTCGATTCTGACACCGTTTTCGATCATTTCTCGAATCGGAACGATTTCACTGGCATTCTTTTCGCGTATCTTGGACAATCTGCAATCCCCTACAGGAGCCATCGTTATGACCGCGTTTTCCCAGATCGATCGTCGTTCGTTCTTAGCCGTTGCGGGTGCAGCAGTCGGCACGGCGTTACTCAGCCAGCCGAGCCAGGCCGCCACCGATGATTTCGGCGGTTTCACCGTCGGCGTGCAGTCGTACACCTTCCGCAACTTCAACCTCGAACAGATGCTGAAGAAAACGCAGGCACTCGGCCTGAAATACGCTGAGTTTTACCGCGGCCACATCCCCACCGATAGCAGCCCGGAGAAGATCACCGCTTACAAGAAGCTGTGCAAAGAGTACGACATCACGCCGATCGCGTTCGGCGTCGAGAACTTCTCGAAAAACCACGATAACAATAAGAAACTGTTCGATTTCGCAGCCGCTTTGGGCGTCAAGCACCTGAGTGCCGACCCCGACTTCGACAGCCTCGATAGCCTCGATAAGCTGGTGGCCGAGTACAAAATCTCGATCGCGATCCACCCGCACGGCCCCGCCGGTGGCGGCAAGATGCACCGCTGGTCCGATGCCGAGTTCATCATGAAAACGGTGAAGAGCCACCACGAATTGATCGGGACTTGCCTCGATACGGGCCACCTGATCCGCTCGGCACAGATCGGCGTGAAGCTCGACTCCGCAACCGAAGTGCGAACGATGGGCGCACGCAATTTCGGCTTGCATTTGAAGGACCACGACAACAAGCGGAAGACCGATGTGCCTTACGGCGACCCGACCGGCGTGCTCGACGTTCTCGGCGTGCTGAAGGCTTTGAAGGAAGTGAAATTCGCCGGTTACATCAGCATCGAATACGAAGCCAACGCCGACGAGCCTTCACCCGATGTCAAGAAATGCGTCGAGTATCTGAAAGAAACCGTCAAGAAACTCGGTTGAACCTCTCATTCTCGAACCTTTCCTCTATAATTAGATTAAATGCGTACCCCGCTGCCACGGTCGGCGGGTCTACCTTCCTTACGTTTCACTGTGATCGGTATCCATCGGAGCTACTTTCGGATGACGCCCGAGCAAATCGCTGAACTTCGCGCGCATCGTTACAACGCGACTGTCGTTTACCTGAAAAAACTGCATACGGACCTCATGGTCCTGCGAGTCAAACCCGATTTTGCACGCCCCAAACACGAACCGGGCCAGTATTGCACGCTCGGCCTCGGTAACTGGGAACCGCGCGTCGAAGGCTGTCAGCCCGATAATTTGAAGCCCGACGAGCTCACCAAAATCATTCGACGCTCGTACTCGCTCAGTAGCTCGATTTACTCGGAGCCTGGCAAATTACGCGACATGTCGCAAGACGACTGGATCGAATTTTACATCGTGCTGGTTCGCGAGAATTCGGACGGTGGCCGCGTTCCCGCACTGACACCGCGACTGTTCGCACTCCAGCAGGGCGACCGCGTGCAGATCGGCGAAAAGATCGTCGGTCACTTCACGCTCCACAGCGTATACCCTAACGATAACGTACTGTTTCTCGGAACGGGTACTGGAGAAGCTCCGCACAACTTTATGGTGTGGGAACTGCTTCAGCGGGGCCATACGGGCAAGATTCTGAACGCTTGCTGCGTGCGATTCAAGAAGGATCTGGGATACCTCCAAACGCATCACCAGTTGATGGAGCAGTATCCGAATTATAAGTACGTTGGGCTGACGACGCGCGAAGCCGAAACGGGCCGCAAGGTGTACATTCAGGACGCGATCACCAGCGGTCAAATGGAAGAAACGCTCGGCGATACGCTCGATCCGTCACGAACGCACGTGTTTTTGTGCGGAAATCCGAAAATGATCGGCATTCCCGCGAAAGACCGCGAGACGGGTCATTGGTCGTACCCTCAGCCAACCGGCGTGATCGAAATTTTAGAGTCTCGCGGATTTCGGGCCGACAACGCGGCCATGAAAGTGGAAGGAAACATCCACTTCGAGAAATATTGGTAACCAATCGAAGGGATGGCGGACGTGGCAGACGCGAACGAGATGATCGGTGGCTACCGGATCAAGAACCAAGTCGGTTCGGCCGGGCAGTTTTCGCAGGTTTACGAAGTCATCGAACCGAATAGCAATCGGCACTTTGCCATGAAAGTGCTTCTGCCCGAACACGCCGACAATTCCGAACACCGACGGATGCTGTTCCACGAAGCCGATGTCGGAATCAAAATGCGGCACGAAAACGTGATTAACATCATTAAAGTGAGCAAATCCGACGCGACGCCACACTTTATTATGGAGTATTTCCCTTCCGGAAGCCTAGGGGGGCGGCTGCGCTCGAAAGAGCCTCGCGATAAAGAATTCCTGAAAACGCAAGCGAAAAAGATCTTCAAACAAGTGGCGACCGGACTCGCGTACATGAATGCCAGCGGCTACGTCCACTGCGATATGAAACCCGATAACATCCTCGTCAACGCGCTCGGGCAGGCGAAAATTATCGACTTCGCCATCGCCAAGAAGATCGTCAAACCGACATTCCTGTCGAAAATGTTTCGCAAGAAACGCAGGCCGATGGGCACGCACAGTTATATGTCGCCAGAACAGATTAAAGACGACTTGCTCGACGGCCGCGCCGACATTTACAGCTACGGCATCACGATTTACGAACTCGTTGCAGGGCGTCCGCCTTTCCGTGGAGCGAGCAAGCAAGAAATTCTCGCAAAGCACTTTCTCGAAAAGCCGGCATCACCCATCGGTTACAACTCGGATATCACGGAAGAGTTTTCGTCGTTCGTTTTGAAGCTTCTATCTAAAAAACCGGATGACAGGCCCAAGACATTCCACCAAGTGCTAATCGATTTGAAGAAAATCAAAGTGTTTAAGTCCGTCCACGAAGAACCGGAAGACGATACGTATTGATCGGTTGGCTCGTAGCAAAGTTACTTACCTGTCGCTATTGGTGAATGATGGTCCACGAAGCCCTACCGTTCGAGCAAGATATCCACGAACTCGAACGCCTCCTCGAAAAGATCGAATCGAGCGGCGCGCACGGTAACGATGAATACAAACAAATCCGTCGCGAGTTGAATGCGTTATTAAAACAGAAGTACGCGAACTTGACGGCATGGGAAACCGTACTCGTTTCGCGACATCCAAAACGGCCGCAATTTCTCGATTACGTCGATCTTTGCTTCGACGAATTTACGGAACTTCACGGCGATCGAACCTACGGCGACGACCGTGCGATCCGCTGCGGTTTCGGTCGGATCGGCGAGCACAAAATCATGCTCGTGGGACACCACAAAGGACGAACGCTTCGCGAGAGGCAACAGTGCTTTTACGGTTGTGCCCACCCGGAGGGTTATCGAAAAGCGCTGCGGACGATGAAACTGGCAGCGAAGTATCGGGTTCCGATCGTTTGCTTGATCGACACGCCGGGAGCCTATCCGGGGATCGGAGCGGAAGAGCGAGGCCAATCGCAACTCATCGCGACGAGCATTTTAGAGATGTCGCGATTGGGAACGCCCATTGTGTGTGTCGTGATCGGGGAGGGCGGTTCGGGCGGAGCGCTCGGTATCGGCGTCGGCGACCGCGTGAGCATGATGCAATATGCCTATTACTCGGTGATCAGCCCCGAAGGTTGTGCAGGGATTTTGTGGAAGACCGCAACGGACGAGACGAAGCCGAAGGCAGCCACCGCACTCCGGCTGACGAGCGCAGAGTTGCTCAAAAACGGTATCGTGGACGATGTCATTTCGGAACCTCTCGGCGGTGCTCATCGGTCGCCGAAGGACGCGGCCACATCTCTGCGGGGTTACGTGCAGCGGCAATTGACCGAGCTGACCGTTCTGGATGGCCAATCGCTGTTGGACTCCCGCTACGCCAAGTTTCGGAAGATGGGACACTTCTCGCAATAAGATGACACGACGAACGAGAGCTGGAAAACAAGCGATTTCCCGCACAAGAGTTTAACATAATATACATTATCGGACCCAGATTAGTCCGATAATGTACGTTATGTTAATTTAGAACGCACCGAGGCTCACTTTCCCAACCGCGACCCGCGTATTCTGCGATCTCGCTACCTATGCGGCGCGGTTGTGGGCGATCCGCACAAACTTCTCGTTTTCGTGCCGTTCAACCGATCTCGATTCGCGTATACTGATCGGATTGTTGCCCGTTCGATTTGTAAATTTGACACGCTTGACCCGGAGTGAGCCGATGCCAGCACCTGCGAGCATCTCGGAGTTTTTGGACATCGTTCTTAAAAGCGGCGTCGCGGACGACGTCAAATTCAAGAATTACGTTCAAAAACAAACCGATGCGAAAGCAATCCCTCACGACATTGCAAAGTTCGCCAGTATGCTCGTTCGAGATGGCTTGCTGACCTATTTCCAAGCGGAGCAACTTCTACAAGGAAAGTGGAAACGGTTTTCCCTCGGAAAGTACAAAGTTCTCGAAAAGTTGGGCGTCGGTGGCATGGGCCAAGTTTTCCTGTGCGAACACAAACTGATGCGTCGCCGGGTGGCTGTGAAAGTGCTACCTGCCGCGAAGGGGCTGGAAGATGCATCGCGCGAACGCTTTTACAGGGAGGCACGAGCGGTGGCGGCGCTCGACCACCCGAACATCGTCCGCGCGTACGACATCGATCAAGATGAGGGTCTGCACTTCTTGGTTATGGAATTCGTCGATGGAATTAACCTCCAAGATATCGTCAAAAAGTTTGCGCCGCTCGATCCGACGCGGGCCTGCCATTACGTCTATGCGGCGGCAGTGGGTTTGCAGTACGCCAACGAGATGGGCATTATTCACCGCGACATCAAGCCTGCGAATATCCTCGTCGATCGTAGCGGTGTCATCAAAATCCTCGACATGGGTCTGGCTCGGTTCTTCCACGAAGAAGACGATGGCATCACCAAAAAGTACGACGAGAACGTTCTCGGCACAGCGGATTACCTCGCGCCAGAACAAGCCATCGACAGTCACACTGTGGACATTCGTGCCGACTTATATTCGTTGGGCGGAACGTTTTACTACTTGCTGACCGGCTCTGCCCCGTTTCCGGATGGCTCGATTGCCCAAAAGCTGCTCTGGCACCAAACGCGAGAACCGAGGCCAATTCGTTCGATTCGGCCCGAGATTCCATTAGAAATTGCAGCGATTGTCGAACGCTTGATGAAGAAACAAGCTGCCGACCGGTATCAGACGCCTTCGGAATTGATGGCCGCGCTTTCGCCGTGGGTACAGACACCGATTTCGCCTCCCTCCGATAAGGAACTGCCACGTCTCTCCCCCGCTGCGGCCGGTCCAAACAGCAGTTCGGCTCCGCGTGCGACGAGCGGAATCTTGCTCTCGGGTGGCAGTTTGAATGGCCAAGGTTTGTCGACTTCCGGCGAACTGGCAATCGGAACGTTGAGCGGATCGCCCGCGGGTTCGGCTCGAACGTCCACATCGGGAGAAATTGTTACACCCGATGGCATGCGCATCGCGACGGTGAGTTCTCCGGTATCGCAAACGACGGGCGAAGTGTGGTCGTCGTTGGACGTGGAAACGCAGGCCGTTGCGACCGACACCATGCCGAGCGCACCGAAGCGTTCTCGTAAGGAGTCGGCCGACAAACCGAAGCCGCGCGGCAAGCGATTTTGGGGCGTGCTTTCCATCGCTGTGCTCGTTGCGATATCGGCCATGGGGATCGGTGCGTATCTGATATTTCACACACCGGAAGTGCAACCGAAGCCGCAGATCAGTTATCAGTTGCTTTACGTGACAAAAGGAACCAGCCCTGGCGATCCCGCAGTCACATTTCCCTCGCTCATCCGAGCAATCGGTAAAGCGAAAAACGGCACCACGATACAAATTCTCGACGACAACCACGAAGAACAACCGTTCTTCGTCAACGCCACAGGGCTTAAAGATTTGACGATTGAGGGCGGCAACAGTTCCAAAATGATCACGTGGACTCTGCCCGCGACTGTCGAGAGTAAAGAACTCCCCAAAGCGTTGTTCGAGATTCGCGGGGCGGATGGAATGAAGGTTCGCGGCATCACGTTCGATGCGGCGGGTCGTCTCGACTCGGCACTTTCCGTCAGTCGTCTCGCTACGGATCTCCGGTTTGAAAACGTCGTCGTGAAAGGAGCCAAAATTTCGGGAATTCACGTCGAACGCGGCTCGTCCGATCCGGCTCGTCCGCTCGTATTCGACAACGTCCGCGTGTTGGCGAACGGTTCGGAATGCGGTATTCGATTCGGACAAACGGGGTCGCAATCGTTCGTTTCCCACACGAATCTCATCAACAGTCGGATCGAAGGCTCCGCACGCGCGGCCTTCCGGTTCGAGAGTCCGTCGGCGGGCGTTACCCTGTCGCTCAACCGCGTTTTCAATTTCCAACTCGGCATCGAATGGCTTCTCACTCAGCCGATTCCCGCGGTCAAACTCACCGTTGCCGAGAATACATTTCACACCATCACGGAAGCCGGCATCAAAACCGAAACTCCGCTGGTCGCCGGTTCGGTCTGGAACCTCACGCGGAATTACTTCGCGAAAACTGCTGCAATTGCCAACTCCAACGACGGCAATGCGAGCGGCTTCGTCTTCGCGGACAATGCACGGGACGCACACTCGAAGGAGGGGAAGATCAATACGGCGAGCATCGAAGTTACTGGGTACGAACTCCCCGACCCGAAACCCGAGTCGGATGCCACCTTCTTGCGGTATCCCGCAAGTGCCCCGCTGAAAACCGTCGGGCCGAACAAAGTCTCCGTCGGCGTTCCTTGATTGTTAAGCCACTTCGTTACCGAGTTTTGCTGTAGCCGCTGATGGCGATGGCGATCCCGATGTTGGCCTTCTCGACGTCGGCGATGGGACGATTGACATTGAGAGTGCGAACCGAGTCGCCGCGATCCGTGAGGGTTGCGTTGGCTTCTTTGCCGCGATGGGGATAGAGCAACATGACGCCGGGGTGATCGCCGCCAGTGGCTCCCAAGCTCATTTTGTACAACGCCTTCACTTCGATTTCGGCGACTTCCCTGTCTTTCGCGGCGGGGCTAAGAAGGCCGAATTCGGTGTGCGGGGCGGTGCCCGTGTGATCGCCGGTATCGGGCTGAAACGCGAGCCGGAGCGTATACGTTCCGGCAGGGATTTCCTGCTTGCGAAAGTCTGTAAAAACCTTCGGGAAACGGATTGCAGCCACGATGGTCGTCTCGGGAATCTCGCGGTACGTGAGACCGTTCTTGACTTGATCCGCACTGCCCTTCCCCGGCAGTTCTTCGCGGAACCACACTTCGCAAATCGCGTTGCCCGCAGCATCGGAAACGACTTCGCACGACTTCGTAAGGATGCCGCGCACGGCAACGGATAGCTCCTCGGGCGGTGCCGTTTTTTCGGTTTTCGTCCGGTACTTGGCCTCGTCCGCAACAACGGCAGTTGCGGAAAGCAGTAAGCTAATTGCAAGAATGAGCGTTCGCATTTATAGTTCCTCATCGGACTTTGGATCGAGCAATACACGGGCATCGCCTTCCAAAATCGCAAGCGATTCCGCGTCGATTTCACAGCGTCGCAGATCGATGCATTTCAACGATTCTTTGCTCGTTATCCAGTTTCGGAGAACCATCGCCACGGATGGCAGAATCCGATTGCCGGCCAAACTGAGCCGACGCAATTTGTGGAAGGCTTCGGAACTCGCGATGGCGTGCGCCCAACCGTCGTTATCGTCGTTACCGATGTCGTTGAAGGAGACGTCGAGCGTTTCGAGATTTTGCAGCGTGGATGATTGCGCGAGTGACATCACACCGTCATTGCCGATCGAGTGGCCGGCGAGGTTCAGTTCGGTCAGTCCGGAAAGCGGTTGCGAATTCGTGAGTGCGAACGCGCCCTCGGCATGGATCGCGTACTCGTCTTGTTGCTCGTCGCAACGCACGATCAGTTGAGTGAGGCCGCCCAATGATGGTGCGTTTGCAAAGTGGGCGATGCCTTCATCGGAGATGGGATTGCCCGACAAATCGAGCCGTTTCAACGACGGTATCCGCGCGGTAAGCGTCGCAAATCGCCCGCAGATATCGGGCCAAAGTTGGCAGTTTCTCAGCGATAACATCCGGAGTTCGCGAAAGCGGTCGTCGGGTACTAACTCTTCGATAAAGTTTCCGAGGCCGACGTTTCCTTTGAGATCGAGGCCGCGCAATCGAGATAGCCACGGAACGGCTACGATTTCGCGGAGGAGCGTGTTGGCGACGATCAGGCGCAGATCGACGATCGGTGCGGCGCGTTCGAGTTGTGCCGCGTGCGTCAAAAAATCGCTTGCAGACGTATGGAGATATTCGACGAATCCGCGACGGAATTCCTGCCGTCCTGGCACGCCCGATAACGACCACGTTCGCCGATTCGCGGCCTCGATCATCACCATTCGCTTCGCAAGTTCGGTATCGGTCGCACCCGCGGCCAACGCACACTGCCCGCGAATGAACTCGGCACGCAGCGAATCGTCGTGCTCGTCCAACCAGTCTGCGAAAACCAGCCGAGGCAGGTCGTCGTCGGGGTTCGCGATAATCGCGGCCAGAAACGCATCGGCTTCGGTCATCACGACATCACCATTGTGCAGTGCGTTCGTCGAAACCGAACATCAAATTGAAATTTTGCACGGCCACTCCACTCGCGCCGCGTACCAGATTATCCTCGGCCACAAGGATTAGTACCCGACCGCGGACCAGCTTCACGCAGACATCGAGGTAGTTCGTGTGCGCGCAATCTTTCGTCGTCGGCAACGCGGTTTTTACGCGGACGAATGGCTTCGTGCGGAAGTATTCGCGGTACAGCACGTGGAGTTGCGCCTCGGCAACGGGCTTCGTCGGTATCGCGTAAATCGTGCTAAAGATCCCGCGATCCATCGGCATCAGGTGCGGCGTAAATAGCACGCGAACGGGGCCTTTCGCGACATCGCTCAGCGCCTGTTCGATCTCCGGCGTGTGGCGGTGCGTGCCGATCGCGTATGCCGAAACGCTCTCGTTGCACTCGGGAAAATGCGTCGTCAGCTTCGGCGTACGCCCCGCACCGGAGACGCCCGACTTACTATCGATGATGATGCTATCGCGCTCGATCAGATTCGCCGCAATCAACGGCGCGAGGCCGAGAATCGCGGTCTGCGGGTAACAGCCGGGGTTCGCCACGAGCGTTGCCGTGCGGATGGCATCGGCATAAATTTCGGGCAAGCCGTAGATCGCCTGCGCGAGGTTGGCCGCGTCGCGATGCGGTTCCTTGTACCATTCCGTGTAGCTTTTCGCATCGCGCAAACGATAGTCGGCGGACAAGTCGATCACGCGGATTCCGCGTTCGAGGAGCGCCGGAATCGCTTCCATGCTCGCGCCGTGCGGCAGGCAGCTAAACGCGCACTGCACCCCGCGTGCCTTCAGTGCATCCGCGTCGAAGTTCTCCATCGCCAGATCGAACCGACCGGCCAGCACCGGGTGTTCCGCGGAGATCGGCTTTCCAGCTTCTTGCCGCGACGTGACCGCAACGACATCCGCGTTCGGGTGCCGAAGCAGGATTTTCAACAGTTCCACGGCGGTATATCCCGTCCCGCCGAGAATCGCACACGAAATCTTATCCATCGTTCACCGTTCGCGTTTGGGCCGAATACACATAATATAGCGACGCCCTGCCCCGCTGCTTACCGTCGGTATCCGCATGAGCGATTTCGCCGAACTCATCGACGTGCTTTACGAAGACAATCACGTGATTGCCGTCAACAAACCGGCGGGCTGGCCGAGTGCGCACTTCGATGGCGAAGACGAAACTGTCGATCGACTCGTGAAAAGTTACCTCAAAGAAAAGTACGCGAAACCGGGCAAGGTGTACCTCGGCGTCGTCCATCGGCTCGACAAACCGACGAGCGGGGTGTTGCTGTTTGCCCGCACGAGCAAGGCGGCCGCGCGGCTGTGCGAACAGTTCCGCGAAGGGGCCGTGGAGAAGGTGTACTGGGCCATCGCGCAGAGTGCGAATGCGTTTGAAAAACCGTGGGGCACGCTCGAAGACTGGTTGTTTCACGACGATGCCGAACGCCGCGTACTCGTCGTGCCGCCCGATACACTGAATGCGAAACTGGCACGCACGCACTACCAAGTGAAGGCTCGCCACGATGGCTGGATCTGGCTCGAACTCACGCCGCAGACGGGACGAAAACATCAGCTTCGCGTGCAACTTGCATCGCGGGGCGCGCCGATATATGGCGACAAAAAGTACGGCAGCCGTGCGATTTTCGGCGAATCGATCGCGTTACACGCACGCCGCGCAACGTTTTTGCACCCGACGAAAACCGAGCCAATCGCGCTCACGGCCGACGTGCCGAAGGTCTGGCGCGGTCGTTTCGCACACTTGTTGAATGCCGGGGGCGTATGATTCGCGACGAAAAATTACGAGCGATTTTGGCGGCGGTACAACTCGATCCGGGGCAGCGCGGCTTAGCGCGCGATCCGCACGATAACCTGTTCACGGCCACCGAGGGCGACTTTGAAGCCGCGTGTCGATTCCTTCTCGACGACGGCCGGAAAGACGTCGCAATCTTCACGGGGTTTTACATCCCGAGTGCCACACCGCCCGCGTTCGAGACCGACGGCCCACTCGGTGCGGTGTTCCTCGCACGTACGCTCATTGCACTCAGTTATCGCGTGCAAATTACCGGTGAAGAACCGGTCGTGCGTGCTTGCCAGCGTGTGTTGACGACGAGCGATACGGTAACGAACCCGATCGTCATCGCCATCGAACGCGGTGGCCCCGGTGCGGACGGTCGCTGTCGTACGATGCGCGGGATCGACATGACGGAATATCTCGAAGTTCAGAATCGCATTCTCGCATCGCTTCGCCCGAACATCGGCATCGGCGATGGCGGGAACGAGATCGGCATGGGTAAAATCGCGCACGAAACGATCGTGAAAAACATACCCAACGGCGACCTCGTTCACTGCCGCATACCTACCGATTTTCTCATTGTGGCAGGTGTCAGTAACTGGGGTGCCTACGCGCTCGCGGCAGGGCTGTTGTTGCTGACTGACACCCCATCGTCAGCCGATTCTTTCGACCCCGATCGCGAACGCGAAAACCTCCGCGAAATGGTGCGCGAAGGTCCGCTCGTCGATGGCGTCACGGGCCTGCCGACCGCGACTGTCGATGGGCTGTCGTGGGCCGCGTATATGCAACCGTTTTTGAACATCCGCGAGATACTCGAATCATGACTTTTACGAATGCACTCGATGTCCGCACGGCGTGCCGAAATGGCCAACTCACCAGCCCCACGCCCGGTTACGCGCCGGGTTACGTTCAAGCCAACCTCGTCGTGTTGCCACGCAATTGGGCGTTCGATTTTCTACTGTTCTGCCAGCGAAATCGCAAGCCATGCCCGTTGCTCGACGTCACCGAAGCGGGCGACCCGGAGCCGCGCGAGATTGCACCGGGTGCCGATTTGCGAACCGACCTGCCCGCGTATCGCATTTGGCAAAACGGAGAGTTGATCGCCGAACCGACCGACGTGAAAAATTACTGGCGAGATGACCTCGTTTCGTTCCTGATCGGCTGCTCGTTCACGTTTGAAAATGCGCTCGTTCAGCAGAACATCCCCGTGCGGCACATCGAACAAAATCGCAACGTGCCGATGTACCGAACGAACATCGCCTGCCGTGCCGCCGGGCGATTCCACGGGCCGATGGTCGTGAGTATGCGGCCACTGATACCCGCACACGCGATTCAGGCCACGACGATCTGCGCCCGCTACCCGCTCGCACACGGTGCGCCGATCCACTTCGGCGACCCTTCCGCCATCGGAATACCCGACATCGACAAACCCGACTTCGGCGACGCCGTGACGATCCACCCCGGCGAAATCCCCGTGTTCTGGGCGTGTGGCGTCACCCCGCAAGCCGCACTGATGGCCGCCAAACCGCCATTCGCCATCACGCACAAACCGGGCCACATGTTCCTAACAAACCTACGCGACCACGACTTTCAAACAGCCTGATTGGGCGAAATCGGCGTTTAGCCGCGCCGCGTAGGCTTTGCGTAGCGAAGCGCGGGGCACAAACTTGCGAAACATTCGCGACAATATTCGACCTCATTAGCCAGTGTGATAAGCTGAAGATACCCATTTGGAACACTAAATGACAGCACCACCAAAATCGAAGCTGACCGTTGCCGAGTATCTGGCGATCGAGCGCAAAGCTGAGTTCAAAAGTGAGTTCTTCAACGGTGAGATGTTCGCGACGGCGGGCGCGAACCGTCTGCACAGCATCGCTAACGAGAACCTGACTTTGCAAATCGGAATGCAGTTAAAAGGCACCCCCTGCCGGACGTTGTCGCGCGATCAGCGCGTGCGAATTGGCCGCACGGGGTTGTATTGCTACCCCGATCTCCTCATCGTCTGCGGGCCGCCGGAGTATTCGACGGAAGACCCCGATACGCTCGTCAACCCGCGAGTGATTATCGAGGTACTGTCCGATTCCACCGAACGCTACGACCGGACCACGAAGTTCGAACACTATCAGCAATTGCCATCGGTCATGGAATACGTGATGGTGTCCCAACACCAGCCGAGGTGCGAACGATTCACCCGCACCGCCGACGGCGTGTGGACCTTCGTCGCGTTCGTCGGCATGGATGCGAAGCTGGAACTGACATCGGTCCCCGTCCAAGTACCGCTCGCCGATATCTACGCGGGCGTCGTATTCCCCGAAGCGCAATCGGACTGAATGCATCTGTCTGAAGTCTTCTGCGAGATCGACATCGGCGTTTAGCCGCGCCGCGTAGGCTTTGCGTAGGATGTCCAGATCATATGCGGAAATGACGTCTCAGACGTCTTGCACCGACCATTCGATTGGGTGTTGCCTGACAGCGTTGAAGTGCAAACTTCGTACAAGTACTCGATGTTTTGTGTCGCTTACGCGAAAATATCAAGCCTGCTCCCGCCCGTAAACGATTACGGAAAGTAACACCACAATGTATTCCCGGCGTTTGATTGCTACCGGAATCGCCGTGCTTGTATTGGGTGGCACCCTGTTACTTCTTGTACGTATGGGATCTCAGCCCGCCAAGACGATACGGTTATCGTTTTCCGAGCGTTCGACGTTTCACCCGCAAGATACTAGTTTTAAGCCGAAGTCACTGTCTGCGGATGATGTCAAACTCCTGAACCGATTATTTTCCGACATGAAACAGATCCGCGAGCTCACTCACGTCGATATGCTTGGCACGCTGACCGGAGAAATTAACGGTACGGCAGTAGCAGTGGAAATCATTGCTATCGGGAAGCGTCCATTGTTGTGCAAGATCGGAAACGAGTACTTCTCTCGGGTTGGCGAGTACGTTTCGACATCAAACAAGCATGAGATATACATCGACGAATCTCAGGCATTGCACGGGCTATTGACCACATCGGATGCGGATAACAAATCCTTCTCAGAGCTACTACTGCGATCTGCTTTCGGTGCGGAGAAACTGGTGTCGATTACGGGTCGTGTCACGATGCCTTCTGACACCGAGAAGATGTTGGCGGCCGACGCGATTGTTTATCTTGCCGCGACGGATGCCATTCCGCCCCAAACCGACCTCGTAGCGATCACCGCCAAAGTGAAAGGGGGTCGGCTCCTGCCCGAACAGATCGATTTGATCGTCGGACAGAAATTGGTCGTTGATATTGAAGGTAAAGAGCCTTATTCGCTCCATGTCCACTCGAGCCAAGAACCCGAGTTTGGGAGAACCTTGCCCATGAACATGGCGCGATGGGAGAAGACTTTCACGAAACCGACGATGTTGGCTTCCGTCACATGCGACATCCACCCCACATTTAGGGGAATGGTGACCGTGATGCCGAACCGGGCATTCGTGAGGACGTTGAAGGATGGTTCGTTCGCGCTCTCGGTCGCACTGCCACCAGGAAAGTACGATATTCACGCATTCCTGATCGACCACGGCCGATCCTCCGGAAGCATCGAAGTGAAAGCGGGACAGATCGCAACAATTGATTTCCACCTACCCCATTAAGCCGCACCCACACGATTCCCTCGCAGTCAAAAAATCCCAGGCGATCCGACGTAAGTCGACTTTTACGACGTGCGCAAAGTGACGCGAAAGTGTCTCCAAATGACATAGAATTGTCGATCACTGTCGATTTTCGGTCGCATCGTGTCGATTTTGTGTCGCTTCCGGTCGATTTTCGGTCGGTACACGCGCCGAGTGCCAGACGAATGGCCGTCGACATAACCCACGACAAACTATCAGGATAACGCAAAATCGCCGCGTTCCGATCGGCGATTTTCGATCGAAAAGGGGCGTTTTGAGACGAAAAAACACCCCAAAAAACGGTTTTGGAACATCCGCAATTGTGATTTACGTCGATTCGGAACAGACTTTTCTGCCACTTCGACCGTTTTTAAACGAAAACAGTTGCGAAACGCGGATCAGTCGCTGTATTCTTTAGTTACCTGCCTCCGTTTCATTTTCGATCAACATTGAGGGAAAACGATGCCGAACGCCAACTCACACGGCAGCAACCGCCGTTCGTTTATGAAGGCCACGGTTGCAACCGCAGCGGCGGCGAGTCTGCTCGCGCCGTCGGTTCATGCGGCGGGCAGCGACGTCATTAAGATCGGCCTCGTCGGCTGTGGCGGTCGCGGTCGCGGTGCCGCCAGCGATGCTTTGAAGGCCGATCCGCAAGTCAAACTCGTCGCCATGTGCGACATCTTCCCCGATGTTCTCGCTGCGGCGCACGATGTCGTCAAAGGGCAGTTCAAGGATCGCGTCGACACCGGCGACCGCTTGTATTCGGGCTTCGATGGCTACAAGCAGCTGATCGACAACGCGGGTTGCGACATCGTGCTACTCTGCACGCCGCCCGGCTTTCGCCCGGTACACTTGAAATATGCGGTGGAAACGGGCAAGAACGTCTTCGCCGAGAAGCCGATGGCGGTCGACATTCCCGGCGTGAAGTCGGTGATCGAGTCCGCAAAGCTGGCCGCCAAGAAGGGCCTGATGTGCGCATCCGGCTTCTGTTACCGCTACGAATTCGCCAAACGCGAGACGGTGAAGCGGATTCACGACGGGCAGATCGGCGATGTTTCGGCGATGCACGTCAGCTACAACACCGGCGACATCTGGCATCGCGGTCGGAAGCCCGAATGGACCGAAATGGAATTCCAAGTCCGCAACTGGTACTACTTCTCGTGGTTATCGGGCGATCACATCGTCGAACAACACTGCCATAACCTCGATAAGGCCGCATGGGTGATGAAGGGCGAAATGCCCGTTGCCGCGACCGGACTCGGTGGGCGTCAGGTCCGCGTCGATCCGATGTACGGTAACATTTACGACCACTTCAGCATCATTTTTGAATACGCGGGCGGACAGAAGTTGTTCTCGAACTGTCGCCAGATGCCGCGCTGCGATAGCGACGTCAGCGATCATATTTTCGGGACGAAAGGCTCCGCCCAGCTGATGGATCACAAGATCAAGACCGGCGGCACGACCTGGGAATTCGAGGGTAAAAACCCGAACATGTACTACCAGGAACACGTCGAGTTCATCCAAGCACTGCGTGCGGGCAAGCCGATCAACGACATGGAATCGGCCGCGAACAGCACGATGATGGCGATCCTCGGCCGACAGTCGGCTTACACCGGCAAACGGCTGACGTGGAAAAAGATGCTCGAAAACAAGGAAGATCTCTCGCCGAAGCAGTACGCATGGGGCGAAAACGTCGTTCCCGGCGTCGCGAAGCCCGGCCAAGTTTAATCGCAAATCGACGATCCCGATGTCGCAGGGCGCGTTCGGAAACGAACCGCCCTTCCCCATCGGGGTTCTTCTTTTCCATCAAACAGGAGTGACGAATGAGCGTACCGATTGGTCGTCGCGATTTTTTACGCACCACAGCGGCCACGACGGCTGCGATTGTGGCCGCACAAGCGGGGTGGGCAGCAGATCCGAGCAAGAAAGCAAAGCTCAAAAAAGCGGTGAAGTTCGGGATGATCGGCATCAAAGGATCGAACTTAGAAAAGCTCGAGCTCGTCAAAAAGCTCGGTTTCCAAGGCGTGGAAATCGACAGCCCGAGCGGCGTCGATCTCGATGATCTCGTCAAAGCCAAAGAAGCCACGGGAATTGCGATTCACGGTGTCATCGATTCGGTTCACTGGCGAGACACCCTATCCAGCCCGGACGAAGCCGTGCGTGCCAAAGGCTTGAAGGCACTCGAAGGCGCACTTCGCGATGCCAAGAAAGTCGGCGCGGATACCGTACTGCTCGTTCCCGGCGTCGTCAACAAAGACGTCACATACGAACAGTGTTACGCCCGTTCGCAAGCCGAAGTGAAGAAGGCGTTACCACTGGCAGAGAAGCTCGGAGTGAAGATCGCAATCGAAGTGGTTTGGAACGATTTCATCACGAAGCCCGAGCAACTCATTCAGTACGTCGACGACTTTAAGTCCGAGTTCGTCGGTGCTTACTTCGACTGTAGTAACATGCTGAAGTACGGCGTAAGCGCCGCCGAGTGGATTCGCAAACTCGATAAGCGAATGCTGAAGTTCGACTTCAAAGGTTACAGCAAAGCAAAGCAATGGGTAGCCATCGGCGAGGGCGATGAGGATTGGCCCGAAGTGCTGAAGGCACTCGCTGAAATCGGCTACAACGGCTGGGCCACGGCAGAAGTCGGCGGCGGCGGCGAGAAGGAGCTGAAAGACGTAGCCGATCGCATGAACCGCGTTCTCGAGTTGTCGTAAGCAATTGATTTTGCATGTCGGGAGGCCTCCAAAACGACCTCCCCTGCCCTTCTCAGTAACGTATTTCGCGGGCCGTTGTAGGCCGCATCCGCGAAATCGACTATCGGATAGTCACAAAGTCATTGTGGTTGAGCAGTGCATGAATCAGATTCAATCGTGCACGGGCGGTTTTCGCGGCTTCGGTACCTATCGCCGTCTCTCGAAATGTTGCTAACGCCGTCGTGCAAACGGAGAGTTCTTCCGCAGTCAGCGACGTACCGAGGAGCCGTTCAAACGCAACTCGAATGTACGCCTTTTCATCGCCGATCTTTGCCATTTGACTCGCGATTTTCTCGGCTGTGTACATGGCGAACTGGCTATTCGCGAGTGCCAGCGCCTGTTGCGGAACGATACTATCGGTGCGTCGATAGCACTCCAGAACATTGGCATCGTCGAACAGCGATAAAAACTTGTCGTGTTCGTTGTGCGATTGGAAGAAGTATACACTACGGCGTTTGGACGTCGATTGTTGCGCGGGTGGCACCGCTACGCCGCCCAGTGTCAAATCGAGTTCGCCATTCAGCTTCAGCAAACTATCGCGTACGGTATTCGCATCCATCCGCATCGGGTTTCGGAACCATAGGTATCGGTTCTCGGGGTCGATTCGCCGGTTGGCAATGTTCGCCCCAGCGGTCGATGAACTCAGGCGATACACCCGCGATGTCACGATCAATCGGTGGATGTGCTTCATCGACCAACCGCGTTCGACGAACTCGACTGCGAGCCAATCGAGCAGTTCCGGGTGGCTCGGTGCTAAACCTTTCCGTCCGAAGTCGAAGACCGATGGCACGAGCGGTTTACCGAAATGCCTAAGCCAAATGTGGTTGACGGCCACCCGCGCGGTGAGCGGGTTGGCTTTGTCTGTAATCCACGAAGCGAGTGCGGTGCGACGACCGGTGCTGGTCTGCGGGAACGGTTTGTTTCGCGACGCTTCCGACTCGAGATTCGATTCGAGCGTCTTGAGTGCACCTCGAACGGGCGTGTATTTGTCACTCGGCTGTTCGACCGCTCGTCGTGCGTTCGCCAACGCAATTCGACCCACAACTCGCTTCGGATCGATCGGCTTACGTTCCATCGGTTTCGCGAGTAATTTGGCTAGTTCCAGTTCCGCATTCGCGACGGCAACGAGTTTCTCATCGCGCACTGCTACCTTTGCCCGCGATTTGTCATCGGTCGCCGCATCCGCATGAAGCCGCGATTCGAGCGAAGTCCGTTCGGCAATCGCCACGGCCAACGCCTTTTGCGAAATCACCACCTGCTCGAGTGTGATTGGCTTCGTATTCGGAGAAAGTGCAACTTCAACACGGACTTTCTCGTTCGCAGCCTGCCGATACGTTGCCACGATTAGGGGACGTAAACCCGGCTGATACGCTTCTAGGGGGAGTTTTACTTCGCGAATGATCGGCAACTTCAGCGTAAAAAACGCAGGCACTCCGGGTGACAGTGGTTTTTCAGTACGCGGTTGTTTATCATCGCCACGAACGAACAAATACGTGGGAGCGTTCGCGTTGCAGTCGAACGCCCGAGGGATGCCATCGCGTTCAAAATCGCCGACACCCTCCACCATGTCGGTACGCACTTGGTACGGCTCGAAAAACGCACGCAATCGGTAATAATCTTCTTGGCGAATCGGGTCGTACTTATGATCGTGGCACTTCGCGCAGTTGTACGTGAGGCCGAGGAACGCCTTCGACGTATGTTCGACCGTTTCGTCGAGCCAAGAGTTTCGGCTAAATTTGAAGTATTGCCGCGCGAGAAAGCCACTCGCACGCAACTTCGACACATCCGTTGGGTAAAGCTCATCCGCCGCCAGCATTTGCCGAATCATCTCGTCGTAAGGCAAGTCCGCGTTCATCGACTCGATCGCCCAATCGCGCCAGTGCCAAATGTGTTTCTGGCTATTTCGCACCTCGGCACCCAGGCCCCACCAATCCGAGTATCGCCAGATGTCCAGGAAGTGACGCCCCCAGCGTTCGCCGTATTGCGGCGATGACAACAGCTTGTCCGCGAGTTCCTCATAAGCATTCGGCGAACGATCGTTCACGAACGATTCAATCTCCTCCGACGTCGGCGGTAACCCGGTCAAATCGAGATGCAGTCGCCGGAGAAGTAGCCGCTGGTCGGTTTCAGGAACGGGTACTAGACCTCGCTGGGTCCACTGCGATTCAACAAAGGCATCGATCGGGTTCGTCGACTTCGATTTGGGAATGGCGGGCCGTACGGGACTGCGAAACGACCAGTGATCGCGCGAGTCGGTTTCTGGCTTGTCATCGGGAGGAAATGTCGCACCCTGCTCGATCCAGAGCCGCAATTTCGCAATCTGCTCGACTGTTAACGGTAAGCCTTCGGGGGGCATCCTCGCATCGTCGTCTTTCGCCGTCACTCGCTCGAGTAGCAAGCTATTTGCCGCTTTCTTCGCCACGATCGCAGGGCCAGTTTTACCACCCTTATAAATGTGCAGCCCGCTGTCGAGCCGCAACTTGCCCTTCTGTGCAAGCACTCCGTGGCAGGCGAAGCAACGTTCCTGCAACAGCGGTTTAATCTCTTTGGCGTAATCGACGTACTCTGCCGCCGAAGCACGCGATAGCAACGACGCAGAGATTAACAGGCAGATTAACGAGATCCGTTTCAAAACAGACCTCCCGAACGGAGGGCAGGCGGGGTGAAGAGTCAATATTACTCTAAATGACCGCCCGACCGCAACCGTTCCGTTCGGAATTGCGAACCGACTACTCGGCCACCACCGGATTCTTCAGCGTGCCGATGCCTTCGATTTCGACTTCCACGACGTCGCCCGCCTTCAGCAACACTTGCGGTTTCCGGCTAATCCCGACACCCGGCGGCGTGCCCGTGAAGATCAGGTCGCCCGGCTCAAGCGTAATCACCTGCGACAAAAACGACAGCATCGCGGGTACGCCGAAGATAAATTCCTTCGTCGACGAATTTTGCATCGTCTGGCCGTTGAGCCGCAACTGAATTCGCAGATTGTGCGGGTCGAGCTTTTCGTCCGCCGTCACAATTACCGGCCCGATCGGGGCAAACGTGTCGAACGTCTTGCCGATCATCCACTGCTTTTCCTCGCCGCGAAACTGCCAGTCGCGTGCCGAGACATCGTGCCCGCACGTGTACCCGCCAACGTAATCGAACGCGCGTTCGTCGTTGGGAATATGCTTGCCCGTTTTGCCGATCACGATCACCAACTCGGCTTCGTAATCGACCTTTTCCGCGACTTTCGGCAGCAGGATCGGGTCACCTTGGCCGATGATCGTGTTGATGAACTTACCGAATACCACTGGCTCGGTCGGGATTGCCTTGCCGCCTTCGATCGCATGATCGCGGTAGTTCAACCCGATGCAAAGGATCTTGCCCGGATGCGGAATCGGCGGTAGCAGTTTCACCGAGTTGGACGCGTATTTCACCGCATTCGGTGAGGCGACGGCCGCAGCCGCGGCGGCTTTGACACTAGAAGAAGCCGCCAACAATTGCTTGACGCAAGTCGGCAGGCCGGGATCGGTGGCATGGAGATCGACGTAATGATCGCCCGCGACGATGACCGCACGCGGCCCATTTGGAGTGAGAACAGTAGCAAGTCGCATGAAAAAGCTCCCATAGAGTGTTTCGGAACGTCTATTGTGCGACTCCCCTTGCACGCGGGCCAGTTCTCCCCTATAAATTCCGAACTGTATTAGCAGTTCATTCCCCTGTAGCTCAGTGGTAGAGCAGCCGGCTGTTAACCGGCGGGTCGTAGGTTCGAATCCTACCGGGGGAGCTACTTTCATCGGGTTCGAGTGTTACGGACCCGCGGGTTACCAGCCGATGCTGCGGGAGAGACTCCGCAGCATTCGCTCGTTTTACGGCTCATTTGCAAGCGTTTTTCGTTCAGCCCCCATTTCCACGCACTCTCCCACCGATCTGCACACCGTAACTTCGCTCCGTCCTCACGGGCACGATTCTCGCCATTTCGCCCATTTGTCTCGGAGTCTCTCGCGAGCGATACGCAACGGGTTAACACTCCGATTCGTCTCGCACCCCGAACCGGCAATCGAAACGATGACCGCATAGTTAACAGGCGAGAGACATTTTCCGACCTCGTCTGACGACCGGCCGCATCGCGGAGGGGGCAGAGGGTTCCGTACCGGAGCCTGCGATGCCGCACGATCGACCCCCCGCCGAACTCACGCCGCACGAACGCCATATCGAACTCGCGGCGATTCTCGCCACGGCTCTACGACGCCTGCGAGATCGGGCTGCGCTATCCCCTGCCCTGCCCTCCGGGAATGTCCCGGAATGTCTCGAAATCTCTGGTTAACGAGCTTGAACTCGTTCGCAAAGCGAGCGTTACTGGTGTCGCGGGTGAACGACCGAGAGAGTCCTTGCGAGGGAGGCAACGATGGCGACGAATGCGATGGCGCGGGATTTGGCGACGCTCGGCCGGTTGAGCGTGAACCGCCTCCGCGAGCGGTATGCCGAGGTCTACGGCGAGTCGACTCCGGGCCGGAACAAGGCGTGGCTGGTCAAGCGGATCGCGTGGCGGATCCAGGCGTTGGCGGAAGGCGGCCTCTGCGAACGGGCGGCGGCTCGCGCCGCACTGCTCGCGAACGACGCCGACCTGCGACTGAACCCGCCGCCGCGAAAAACCCCACCCGACCCCGAGCCGGATCGGGTGTTGCCATTTTCCAATGACGCGCGGCTTCCGGTTCCCGGCACTCTGTTGACCCGGTTGTACAAGGGGCGGCGGGTTCAGGTGCAGGTTCTCGCGGAGGGGTTCGAGTACGAAGGCACGGTCTACAGTTCGCTCTCGGCGGTCGCCACCGCGATCACCGGCTCGCACCTCAACGGCTTCCGCTTCTTTCATCTCGATGTCTCTCCACCCAAAACCAAGCGAGGCGACTCATGAAGAAAGACCCACCCGCAAAACGCACCGTCGTTCGCTGCGCGATCTACACGCGGAAGTCGACCGAGGAGGGACTGGACCAGGCGTTCAACTCGCTCGATGCCCAGCGCGAGTCGGCGGAAGCGTACGTCCAGAGCCAGGCGAGCGAAGGCTGGGTCGCCCTCCGCGACCGCTACGACGATGGCGGCTTCACCGGGAGTAAGGCGTCCGGCATGTCATGATTTACCTGCTTTGGGGTGGATGACGATGTCGTACTTGGGTAGAGTCGCAGAACGCTCCAGTCGCGCTTCGATCGGCTGCA
>JAYWCL010000036.1:0-33187 GCA_043780595.1 Limnoglobus sp. | reverse complement strand
GCCGATCGAAGCGCGACTGGAGCGTTCTGCGACTCTACCCAAGTACGACATCGTCATCCACCCCCCAAAACAGGTAAATCATGACATGCCGGACGCCTTTCAACTCGTTTCCGATAACCGTGAACTCACCCCCGATGTACCCCAAAGCCGAGCGGACGGTTACGGTGAGTTTTTAGCCATGCAGCGTGTACCAGCGGATTTTGTAGGTCGTCGTCTACTGCCGTACTCAGCTCATCGATTACGAAGATTACCGTTTCCATAACCTCATCGCATACTTTTAGTTCGCGCTTCAGATCGACTGCACCAACAGGCGACATGCGTAACTCGCCGATGTAATGTCGCCACCGAGGAACATTCCTTTGCAAATCACTGGCTTTTCGCCGTATACTCTTCGGTTGATACGGGCACAGTTCCGAGATCAGATGTTTCCATGCCTGTTTCAGGATTTTGAAGAGCTTAAGTCGGGAAACGTTCTCGGGCAAGCCAAGTTCAAAAGACGGGCGAACGATCTCTTTCCGAGTATCATCCGCAGGCGTTTCATCGGACATCCGTTTCGACTCCTCGCTGATGCGGCGGTGCGTCTCCTATAAGTAGTTTATGCGAAGAATCGATACCGGCTACGGTTTCCGATACAAAACTACTACCCTTCCGCAACGTGAAAATTCGCGAGATCGCGAAGTGACACGCGGGTGTCACTTCGGACGATTCGGTTACTTGCGGATCGAGCCGTGCGGGTCGATCACGAACTTCTTCGGCGAGCCATCGTCGAAAATGTCGTACGCCTCGACGGCTTTGTCGAGCGTAATCACTTCGGTGTTGATGACTTCGCGGAGGTATGGCATCCGGTCCCACAGAATCGCCATCATCAGTTGGCGGTTGTACTTCATGACCGGGGCTTGGCCGGCCGACAGTGTCGGCGATTTGATCCACGCTTTCCCAAAGTCGAGCGTCAGCTTGCCGAGCTTGGCCGCGTCGGAATTCGCCTGCGGGTCTGCCTCAGGATAGACTCCGGGGACGCCCATTTTGCCGCCCGGCCGGATGATGCTCAACATGCCATTGATGACCGCTTCGGGGTGTTCTTCGCCCGATTCCGCACCGTGGCCGTGGCACTCGAACCCGACGGCATCGACGGCGCAATCGACTTCGGGTTCGCCCAAAATTGCTTCGATCTGATCGGGTAACGGCACTTTCTTGCTCAAGTCGACGATCTCGTACCCGGCCTTCTTCACCAGCGCCAAGCGGTTCGCCTTGACGTCGCCGACGATGATGCACGATGCCCCCAGCAAGCGGGCACCGGCCGCCGCCGCGCGACCCACCGGACCGGCACCGGCGATGTATACCGTCGACCCCGGCCCGACCCCCGCCGACACGCAACCGTGGAAGCCCGTCGGCAAAATGTCCGAAAGCAACGTCAGGTCGAGGATCTTCTCCATCGCCTGGTCCTTGTCCGGAAACTTCAGCAAATTGAAGTCTGCGTACGGCACCATGTGATACTCGGATTGCCCGCCCTTCCAACCGCCGAGGTTGAAGCCGTACGCGCCGCAACTGGCCTTCGTGTTGACGTTCATGCACACTTCCGTGTGACGTTCCTTGCAGTTGCGACATCGTCCGCACGCCACGTTGAACGGCACCGAAACGAGATCGCCCTTTTTAATAAATGTGACGTCGCGGCCCGCTTCGATCACTTCGCCGGTGATTTCGTGGCCGAGTTGTTCGCCGGGCGGCATGGGAAACCGGCCCCGATAAATGTGCTGATCGCTACCGCAAATGTTGGTCGCCACGACCTTCAGAATGACTCCGTGCTCGATCTTCTTGCCCGTGCTGGCATCTTCCATTTTCGGGTAATCGACCTTCTGAACCGCTAGTTTCTTAGGCCCGAGGTAAACGATCGCACGATTGCCGGACATGGCAGAACTCCTTGCAGATTAGGGAACGGGTGAGACACTCAACCGCCGAGTACCGCAAGTGCGATGCCGATTGCAGGAATAATTACTTCTTCAACGTGGGTTGACGGAACGCTCGCTCGACCGCGTCGTTCGGGTCGGTCGATACCGGTCCGTCGCGCCATAACCAGCGCATCATCTCCGGCATGATCGCCCCGCCGAATTTCTGCCCGTGAAGGTTCATCCCCCACGAGTAGTTCACGTCGTAACCCTTCTGCGTAAGTGCCTTCATGAGCCGGACGTTCTGGTGAAACCAATCGAGTTTTTCATCGTGGATGCCATTGCGGAGGCCGCGGTTATCGTTTCGGCCATCGCACAAATAGACGCGGATCGGCTTCTTTTCGGCTTCCATCACCCGTTCCGGGTAGACGTGCCCGCCGCGTAGATTCACGAAACTGCCAACGTTGCTGAGCACCTTGCGAAACGCATCGGGCCGCTCCCACGCCACCGTGAATGCCGCAATCGCCCCCGAACTCGACCCGCCGATTCCGTGCAGGTTCGGATCCTTCGAGATGTTGTAATCCTTGGCCAGCGCAGGCATCAGTTCTTCGGTCATCACGCGGGCATATTTGTCGTCGAGCGAGTTGTATTCGGTGGGTCGATTCGTGTCGCGGTCGCCCCAGTTCTGCGGCGTCGGCTCGGGCTGTTCGGGTTTACGCCCCGGATTGATGAACACGCCGATCATCACCGGAATCTCGCGGCGATAAATGAGGTTGTCCATCACGTTCTGCGCCCGCATGTCGCCATTCTCGTTCTTGAACGCCTGGCCATCCTGATAGATCATGATCGCCGTCGGAATCGTGGCATCGTACTGCGCCGGCACATACACCCAGTAGGTATGTTGCGTACCCGGATACACCTTGCAGGGCAGCACAAACGGCCCGCGAATCTCGCCCTTCGGCACCCCCTCCTGCGGCAACGAATCCGGCCCCAGCCGATACTGCGAATCCCCATTCGGGGCTTTCTCCGCAGGCTTCGCCGGAGCCTGCGCGAGCGCCATCGTGGCAAATGCCAGCGTCATCACGAATGCAAAACATCTCATGTACGATCTCCACGAATCGAGTCGTTAAGCGGCTAAAGAATATCGTCGTTCGGCTAACCCAAATTGCCGGATTGCCGAGTTCGATTTTTGTTCCCAAATCGATCGAAGATCCGAATGGGGTGTCTTGAGATAAGCTTCGTACGCATCCTGATTTCGTTTGGCGGACTCATTCGTCGGGTCCAAACGAATGGCCGCTTCAAATGCCATTCTGACGAGTTCAGGAGGAAAGCCGAGTTCCGCTTGAGCGATGGCTCGCCACTCTTCGAGTTGACTCTTTGCAGAGTTGGAACCAATCATCTTCAACCCTGTCTCACATATACTTCGGCACTGATCAAATCGACTCGCAATAAGGTGGTGGTGAGCTAAGAAGAAGTACGGCCAAATCAAAGGAGAGCCGAGTCCTACAGCCTGCTCGAAGTCAGAAATGGCGCGCGGGCTTGATCCGTAAAGGAGAATCCCACGCGAGGTGAATGATGCATCATTGAGTGGATCTAACTGTATGCCTTGAGAGAAATAAGCCACAGCTGCGCTGCTGTTCCCCAGACGCTCGTGACAATGGCCCAACAGAAATATTATTGTGTCGTATGACAACCTGCGATTAACAGCGTCTTCATCGCTCTTAATTCTCACCAAAGTCTTTTCAAAAATCGGAAGTAGGTTTTGATAGCTCAAGTCGGATTCGTTGAAATTGACAATACTTGCATTTCTGACGCAAATCATACCTGCTTGAGCGACGACCATTGGCGGATGTTGTTCGTGATCGTCCAAAATTTCTTTAACTCGCGCCTCTGCTAAAACCGGATCGGACTTCGCCACGGCGAGCAGGTAGCCGACTTGATAAATCGCTGTAGAAGGGTCGATCTCCGTCGCGTGGCCATAAAACATTGTTGCAATTTCGGGGATACCAGCGCCCAGCCAGATCGTCCCTCTCCTGTAGCTAAGCAGAGAAGGTGCGATGTAATCTTTCCAACGTCGTAGCAACCCGAGCGCTCGATCCCATTCGCCTTTTAGCTGTGCCTCGATCGCCTCGCTGAGTTGCTGTTGCGCTTGAGGATTCATTTCCTTCTGACTGGCCAACGAGGGTTCGCTCACTGAGTATAAGTCTTCCGAAAGCCATTGTGCCCGCTCCTTCTCGATCCGGTTGAGGGCGGCCAACGGCAAATCCAGCGAATCTCGAACGGAATCGGCCTCGGGCGATTCGTCTTTTCCTGCTTTGCCAAGTGTGTGAAGCGCGACGAGTCCTTTCGCCACCATTTTGAAGCTCGAACTGCCGAACGGTGGATAAGCAGCGATCATGTTATGTCTCGTCAATCTGCCAAGCGGCACGAGTATTCTCAAGGTCCAATTGATACTGTGCAAGCGAGACAACTTTAATTGGAGCAATCACACCGTGAATTATCGGCGGTGGCCCTTGGTCGGGGATCAATTCCAACCCAATCGCGACAATACCGGTCTGGAATGGCCCTACACCCATCGTATAGCAGGATGTGCTATTCGAGCCTCTTGCACCTGGCACAAAATTGCGGAGGCGCTTCGGGATTCTCGTAAAATCGAGAGTTCTCCAACTCGGCGCAACCGACATCCCGTTTCCATCGCACTCCACGTTACCAGTAACGTCAACCGTGATGTCGATTCCAGGGCGAGCACCCAATTCTGAGGTGCCCAAGCAACCCACCACTGGCAGGTTATCCGCCGGATCGTGCTTCATCGCGCGATACACTTTTGGTACCGATAAAATCGGTGTGGCAGTTGGCGTATTCATATACACAATCTAACGATCCGTTCCTGACATTGCAAGCCGCCCAGCTGCGTTTTGCTCACTTCCCGCCCAGTAGCGCACGCCGGATAAAGTCGTGTTGTAATTTTGTGTAGTGGGGGCTGATAATGCCGTGCCGCGACTTGGGGTAGATCATTAACTCGAATGGCTTGTTCGCCATTTGGAGTGCATCCGCGAACTGCATCGTGTTTTGCATATGGACATTGTCGTCGATGAGGCCGTGAATGAGTAACAGTTTGCCGTGAAGGTTGGCTGCGGCCTTGACGCACGATGTCGCATCGTAACCTTTCACATTTTCACTTGGCAGGCCCATGTATCGTTCGGTGTAAATCGAGTCGTACAGTCGCCAGTCGGTGACGGGGGCACCTGCGATACCGGCCGCGAATTTCTTGCTGTGCGTGAGTGCGTAGGCGGTGATGAACCCGCCGTAGCTGTGCCCGCTGATGCCCACCCGCGTGGCGTCCGCCCACGGCTTCTGGCCGATCCAATCGACCGCAGCTTCGAGGTCTTTCAACTCTTGCACGCCGAGTTGCCGATACGCCGACCACGTGGAAATCGCTCCTTTCCCAGATGCAGATCGCGGATCGACGCGGAACGAGACGATGCCCATACTCGCCAACGCTTGCTCGAAGCCACGCCAACCCCAGCCTTCGCGGATCGTCGGCGCGTGCGGTCCTGCATACGTCGACATCCAGATCGGGTACTTCTTCAACGGGTCGAAATTCGGCGGATACACGATCGCCGCCTCAAGGGTAAAACCATCGGCTAACGGAATCGTCGTACGCTCGTATTTGCCGAAACGATACTCGTCCCGCGCATACATCGGGTTCGTATCGAGCATACGGATAATCTTGTCATCGAATGTACGGAGTAACGACTTCGTGGGCGTGTCCTGATCGCTATCGCGATCGATATACAGATCGCCCTTAGGTGCTACGCTGACTGTATGCGTACCGTTACTTGTGGTGATGCGGTCGATTCGCGAACCGTCGATCGTCGCGCGATACAGATTCGATTTTAGCGGAGCTTCCTTCGTGCCGGAAAAGTACACGCATTTTGCGTCTTCATCTACGCGGTGAATGTCCTTCACTTCCCACTCGCCATTGGTGATGGCCTTGATGATTTTGCCATCGGCAGAGTAGTGATAGATATGCTTCCAGCCGCTACGTTCGCTCGGGAACAAAAAACTACCATCGCGGAGGAAATGCGGTTCGCCGGCGTCTTCGATCCAGGCTTTCGTCGCGTCGCGGAACAGCACCCGTGGCTTCGCGGTTGCGGAGTCCCAGACGACGAAATCGAGCCACGTTTGCGTGCGATTTTGCACGTACGCATATACCCGTTTGCCATCGGGGAACCAGCCGAGGCGAGAGATCAGCGTATCGTTCGGTTCGTAACTGCCGAGGTCGAGAAACGTAACGGGGGCGTTCGCGATGGTGGCGATGCCGAGTTTCACCGTTGGGTTCGGGTCGCCGGGCTTCGGGTACGAATACACCTCCGCACGACCGGCGGCGGGTGTCGCATCTGTCAGCGTGAACTTCTTCACATTCGTGTCGTCGAACCGCATGAAAACAATCGCGGTCCCGTCGGCGTTCCACCAAAAGGCACGGCCCGCACGGTTAAATATTTCTTCTTCGTAAACCCAGTCGCCGCGGCCGTTGAGGATGTCGCCACCGCCATCGTTGGTGATTTGGCTTTCGACCTGCGTTTCCAGGTTCAGCAGGTACAAGTTCCCCTTCCGCACGAACGCCGACTGCTTCCCACCCGGAGCATCCGTCAGGAACTCGCGATCGTCTTTTTCCTTCGGTTTTGCCTCAGTCACTTCGATCGTCGACAACGCGGCACGCCCCGTTCGTGCATTGACCGACCAGTTGTTTTTACCCTTTTGTTGCGTGAAGGTTTCGCCGTCATCGGACCACTTCTGGCCGACGATCGCTTCCGATGCCATCGCGCGATTCGAGAGCAGGAAATCGACATCGATCGGCAAATCCTTCTTGCGAATTTCCGGCCGCGGTGCTCCCGTGGCAATGCCGTGCTTGCTGACGACGCGCGGAATCGGATAGTCCCCGCCTTTCGCAATCGTGGCATCAAACAGGTTCCACGCTGCGAGGCCGTCTTCGGATTGCGCTTCGAGCAAGTACGCGGCAAGCATTCCGAGCGGTTGGCCCGTGCGAACGAACAGCGTGCCGGGCGGCACCATCCGCGACTGTTTCCTCGGCACCACTTCGAGCGTCACGAGTTGATGTTTCTGGAACGCTCGTTCAGCACGTCGCACCTCTTGTACGGTTGCGATTTCGAGATCGAGTTCGATTTCTTCACGCAGTTCCTCCACGCGAATTCCGTGGCGTTGCAGTGCGTACATCACTTCGGTTTGTTCGGGCGGAATCAGGTAGCCAAACGGCAGTTCGACTTCGAGCGTGGGCACGACTTTCGAGATGATTTCGAGCGACAAATCTTTCGGCTTCTCGCCGTTGTAACCGAGCACGATTGCGGGCTTATCATGAGCTACGGTTTTCGTCCGCAACGCGATCCGTGGCCGGGGCTTCTCGGCTTCGTGGAGCTGTTTTCGTAGGGCATCACCGTTCGCGATCGTATACACGAACGCGGCTCGAACGAACTGCCCGCTCGCTTTCACGCGGTCGAGAAATGGCGCGTAACTGTACGATTCGGAGAGCAGACCAATGCGGTTTCGCAATGCGAAATATTGCACGCCGAATCGCGGTGTGGCGGGGTAGGTTTCCCACTTGGTGCGGTCGTCGGAAAAGTTGCCGTAGAAGAAACTGTCGTAGCCCGTTTTGACTTTCAGTTCCGCCGAAATCGCGGGTAGCATTTTATCGCGAACGATGTCGATCACCCCCGCATCGGCAACGGGGTATCGCGGGCCATCGTAGGTCAGCGTGTACCGGTGCTTGCTGCCGTTTGTCGTGTGACAGTCAATTGTCAGTAGCGGGTCGTATTGGTTGACGAGTCGAACGAGTGCGCGGATTTCCGGCGATTCGAGTTTGACGAAATCGCGGTTGAGATCGAGCGATTTGGCATTTTCGCGGATGCCGACACCGCCGACTGGGCCGTTCTGTTCGGGGCGATTCTTCGCGTCGATTTTTTCGTTGCCATCGGGGTTCACGTTGGGCGCAAACACGATCTGCCAACCGCGTCGCCAGGCGTCGTCATTCTCGGTGGCGAAATCGCGAGCGAGCGCGAGCAACGCTTCTTTGCCGTCGACTTCCCCCGCGTGAATGTTCGCAAACGCGAGCAGCACCGGCGGTGCAAGCGGTTTCAATAATTCCTTGGCGTCGCGGCTGCCGAACACGAGTGCGGGTAGTGGCCGCCCCTCGCCGCTCGTGCCGTACTCGATGTACTTGATGCGATCCGGGTACCGCTCCGCAAGTTGCTTGCAAAACGACAGTACCTCGGCGTGCCGCGTCGTTTCGCGGTAGGCGGTTTTCTCCGCCGTCGTTTGCAGCGGCGGGGCTTGTGCCGCAGAATGGGAGCAGAAAAGCACCGCAACAAACAGAGCGAAAGCGCGTGGCATAGCGACCTCAGAGGATGCTCGAAGATTCTCCTGATGATATACCTACAACAGTCGTCGTTTCACCCACACCGACCGCACCCGCTATGCCGAACCCAACGCCTTCTGATCTGCGCGAACTCCTCGTGCCGTTTTACACGGCCGTCGAGAGCGTCCTCCTCGGGCAGCGTCGTCTGCTGGATCGTCTGCTCATCGGCTTACTCACCGATGGCCACATCTTGCTCGAAGGCGTGCCGGGCCTGGCGAAAACGCTTGCCGTGCGGACGGTCGCACAGGCGATGCAGTTGAAGTATCAGCGGGTGCAGTTCACCCCGGATTTACTTCCCGCAGACGTGATCGGCACGCAGATTTACAACCCGCGCACCGGCGAGTTCAGCGTTCGCCAGGGTCCAGTGTTTGCGAATATTCTGCTTGCGGATGAGATCAATCGCGCCCCGGCAAAGGTGCAATCGGCACTCCTCGAAGCGATGCAAGAACGCCAAGTGACCATCGGCGACACGACGCACCCGTTGCCGCGGCCATTCTTCGTGCTCGCGACGCAAAATCCAATCGAACAAGAAGGAACGTACCCGCTACCCGAAGCCCAAGTCGATCGGTTTATGTTGAAAGTGCTGATCGATTACCCGAGCAAAGTCGACGAGTTGCTGATCCTCGACCGTATGGCCAGCGTGAACGCGACGCTCGATATCGAGCCGACACTATCGGCATCCGACCTCATGGCGTTGCGGAGTGCGGTCGATGGGCTTTACACCGATGCGAAGGTCAAAAATTACATCGTCGATGTCGTGCGAGCCACGCGAACGCCTGCCGAATATGGGCTGGATCTCGCGGGGTTAATCCAGAATGGGGCCAGCCCCCGTGCGACAATCGCGCTGATTCGTGCTGCAAAAGCGCACGCATTTCTGAACGGTCGCGACTTCGTTGCACCCGAAGATGTGAAGGCGATGGCACTCGATGTGTTGCGGCATCGCGTGATTGTGTCGTACGAGGCGGAAGCCGAAGAATTGCGTCCCGACGATGTGGTGAAGCGGGTATTGGATCACTTGCCAGTGCCATAAGACCCCAGGGCACGACGGACGTCGTGCCCTGGGTCTTTGGGTGTTACTTCGCTTCGAGTTCGGTTGTGATGGCCTTCGTCATCTCGTCGGACTCGGGCTTGACGCCGGACTTGTAGCGGGCGACGACTTCGCCTTTGCGGTTGATCAGGAACTTCTCGAAGTTCCAACCGATGTCGCCTGCGAACTGGGGGTTCGTGTCTTTCGACGTCAGGAACTTGTACAGTGGTGCGATGGCGTCGCCCTTTACGGCGATCTTCGAGAGCATCGGGAACGTGACTTTGTAGTTCGTTTCGCAGAAGGTTTTGATCTCGTCGTCGGTGCCTGGCTCTTGTGCGCCGAATTCGTTGGCGGGCACGCCGACGATGACGAGGCCATCCTTGCTGTACTTCTGGTAGATGGCTTCGAGGCCCTTGTACTGCGACGTGTAGCCACATTTGCTGGCGACGTTCACGAACAGCACGACTTTGCCTTTGTACGCGGCGAGATCGACGTCTTTACCGTCGATGCCCTTCACCTTGAAATCGAGCGGTCCACTCACTTTTGTGCTCCCTTTTTCTTCCCCGGATGCGGAGGCGAATGCCACCGCGACAACGAACAGTGCGGCGAAACGTTTCATGACTTCTCCCGATGGTGAAAATCTATCGCATGATAGTCCGACCCGAACGCGGATCGCCACGCGACGTATTCGATTTTACGGTAGATCACGGAGAGAGTCGCACTTTTTTCCAACTGCCAGTGCCGTTTGCGGTGAATTGAATGCGGTCGTGAAGGCGGCCGCATCGACCTTGCCAGAACTCGAAGGTGTCGGGCAGTAGGCGATACCCGCCCCAGTGTGGCGGACGCGGCACGTCGCCGTCGGGGTACTTTGCCATCAGTTCGGCTTGCTTGGCTTCGAGCCACGCGCGATCCGGGATGATCGCGCTTTGTGCCGACGCCCACGCGCCGAGGCGACTGCCGATGGGACGTACGCGAAAGTATTCATCCGAATCGGCTTCGCTCACTCGCTCGATGCGACCTTCGATGCGGACCTGACGTTCGAGTTCATCCCACAAAAACGCAACGGAGGCATACGGGTTCTCGGCCAGTTCGTTGCCCTTGCGACTATCGTAATTGCTGAAAAACGTGAAGCCACGCTCGTCGGTGCCCTTTAACAGCACGAAGCGAACCGATGGCCGGCCGTCGAGCGTGGAAGTTGCGAGCGCCATCGCGTTCGGCTCGGGCAGGTTCGCGGTCACGGCGATCTCGAACCAATTGCGGAAGAGCGCGAACGGGTCGTCGCCCGCCTCCGCCTCGGATAGCCCGCCCTGCATATAGTCTTTACGCAAATCGGCAATCGTCATCGTCAGCCTCGGTTATCCAGAAACGCGAGCACGATGCGAATCTGCTCGTACGGGATTTCTTCGTTGAGTGCCAGGAACACCGGCTTCATCTTATCGTTGCCATGAACTTCGGCGGCAGCCGCCACGCGCTCGCAGATCGCTTCGGACACCCAGCGGAACGGCGACGGCGGTTTCTCCAGGCGAATAAAATCGGCGAGGAAATCGCAGACCGTCGAGCGGCTGAGGCCCGTTCGCGAGATCGCTTCGTCGATGCTCGCACCCGCGCGAAACGCCGCGAACGATTCGATCTTTCTGGGAGTCATTTTGCCCGACACAGGTGCGGCTCGTACCCGCATGGACGGCGTCGAGGGCACGTCCATGGATAGGGCGCGCTTTTGCGATTGTTCCACAATGGCATTCAGAAACGTCTGCCCGAACTCGCGCAGCTTCTGTTCGCCGACGCCGGAAATCACGTGCATGCGTTGCAGCGTACTCGGCCGGGCACGGGCGAATTCGACGAGCACGGCATCGGTGAAAACCATGTACGGTTGCACGCCAATTCTCGCGGCCTCGTTGCGCCGCAACACCCGCAAATACTCGAACAACTGCGGGTCGGCCCCCTCGGGCAATGTCCCCGCGCCGGCTGCGGGTACGTGGGTGCCGGGTGTCGAAGACGGCTTGCGAACGAGGCAAATCAGCCGCACCGTCCGCGTGCCACGCAGGACTTCCCACGATGCCGCATTCAGCTTGAGTATCGGGTAATCGCCCTCGGATTGAACGAGTGCGTCTTGCCCCATGATCTGGTAAATCCAGTCGCGCAAGTCTGCCTTCGAGGGGTCGTGCAAGATGCCGTACGTTGAAAGTTGGTCGTGTCCGCGGGATCGCACCGACTCCGTGGATGCCCCGCGCAAAACGTCGATCACGTGGTTGATGCCGTAGTTTTCCTTGACGCGCGCGACGCACGACAGGATCTTCTGCGCGATCACCGTTGCGTCGGGAACCTCTTGCGTGTCGCCGAGGCACAAGTCGCACGCACCGCAATTCCCGCGGTCGTAGCGTTGGCCGAAGTAGTTGACGATCGCCTTGTGCCGACAAACCGCCCCGCGCGCATACCGCGACATTTCATCGAGCTGATCGAGCGTCGCGGCGGTGATTTCCGGCGCGACATTCGCTTCGGATGCCGATTTCTGAATGATCGAACGCAATGCCATGACGTCCGCACCGGAGTACAGCAACACGCACTCGCTCGGCAAACTATCGCGACCGGCACGCCCCGTTTCTTGCTGGTAATGCTCGATCGATTTCGGCACCGCCGCATGAATGACGAACCGCACGTTCGAACGATCGATGCCCATCCCGAAGGCAATCGTGGCAACGACGACATCGGCTTCTTCGGTCGCGAACGCATCGTGGTTGCGCTTGCGTTCGTTCGCGTCCATCCCCGCGTGGTAGCGTACCACTTTGTAGTTCCGTGCCACCAACGCCGCCGTCACGCTGTCGACGTCTTTCCGACGCAAACAGTAAACGATCCCCGCGTCGCCGGGGTGACGGTCGAGGACTTCGCGAATCTGGCCGATGAGTTCGACTTGTGGAATGACGCGATACGTGAGGTTCGGGCGATCGAAGTTCCCGATGAGGACTTGCGGATCGTTCAACCCGAGTTGCAGTACGATGTCGCGCCGGACTTGTTCGTTCGCGGTGGCGGTGTAGCCGTGGATCGACGCCTGCGGGAAGAACTCGCGGAGGCGGCCGAGTTGGCGATATTCCGGGCGGAAATCGTGCCCCCAATGGCTCACGCAGTGCGCTTCGTCGATCGCGACACTCGTGGTGCCCGCCGCCTGCAACACGCGATGCGTCTCGGTATTCACGAGACGTTCGGGGGAAGTAAACGCGAGCCGAACCCGCCCCGTGCGAATATCGTCCATCGCCTTCATCCACTCGGCCGTCGTCAACGTGCTATCGAGTCGAACGGCATGCACGCCGTTGCGGGCGAGGCCATCGACTTGGTCCTTCATGAGCGCAATGAGCGGCGACACGACGACTGTCAGCCCGCCACGATAAATTGCTGGGGCCTGATAACACAGCGATTTCCCGCCACCCGTCGGCAGCACGACGAGCGAATCGCGATGTTGCAACACCGCCGCAATCGCCTGTTCTTGCAGCGGACGCAGTTCGCGAAACCCCCAGTGTTTCGCAATGAGATCGAGCAAGTCGGTGGGAAGGGAATCAGCAGACATAGAACCGTCGGGGAAGAGGACTGCTGAGGTAGAGCGATGTCAAACGTATGCAGTTGTGCATTCTCTGCTCTATTATCAGTTGATTGTAGAACATCGTCGCGTCTGAGCAACTCGAGTAAACGGCCGCGTGGTTTGAAAGCTTGGAACTCGCGACAGGATCAGCGGGTTGACGCCACCCCACTCGCCATGAGTCGCTGACACAGCTCTGTCAGCACTTCGCCGTCGCTCGGGTAATCGGTGGGTACGAGTACGCGGAGAGGGATCGGGACTTCGTCCATCCGGTAGCCGGTGCCGGGTCGATGGATGCCGTAGACGGCAGTGATGAACGTGACTGTTGCAGGCACGGGACAGATGTTCCCCGGCGAATCGAGGACGATCGTCGGGATCGTTCGCAAGTGATCGCGTGCGGCCTGCGGTAGGTCGTTCGCGGTTTCACTGCCGACGAGCAAACAGGCATCGGCTTCCTTGCGGGCAAGCAGGTCCGGCCCCGTAAACTCGCCGGGGTTGTAGCGCGGGTACCCCGCACTGAAGTTCACGCCGAAGGGGTAACCGGTTTGCCATGTCAGCACCGAATCGGCTCCGGCGACATCGCCGTAGCGCCGCATTCGCCGCGCGTAAAATCGCGTGTGGTCGTTCAAATCGGTTACGAGTTGCAACAGCGATTCGACCGTGCGGTGCGCGAGTGGCCCCTGCGTGATACCCATGCCGAAGAAGACGATTCCGAACCGACAACTCTTCATTCGTTCGACCAGCCCTTGCAAATCGGCTCGTTTTGCAGTCGATTTCCCTGCCAGCATTAGCCGTAATTCCCAGAACGCTTCCCAGTCGCGATCCGGTTCGATGCGAATAAACAGGTCGGCCGCCTTCGCCGATTCGGTTTCCTCACGGTCGATGACCACGATGAAACGCCCCGGTTTCGATGGGCAGTAGCGTTCGCGGTGACGGGGGTGTGTCACCAGCGGATCGCTCCCCCAGAAGATGACGAGGTCCGCACGCTGTTTCACTTCGCCGAGCGTGCAAGTCGATTCGCCGACTTGCTGAAATGCCATGATCGACGGCGCGTGGCCCGTGCTAGCAGTCGTGTCGATGGTCGCGCCGATCGTGTCGGCGAGTGCCGTTGCGGCGCGTTGCCCCTCGGTGGTACTTCGCGACAAACCGTAGATGAGCGGGTACTTCGCCGCTGCGAGAATTTTCGTGGCTTCGGCGTAGGCCGCTTCGAGTGTCACCGCATTGTCACCGATGCGACACGCAGCCGGACGCGCGGCAGTCTGTGCGGGGAACCACGGGTCGGCAAGGCGACAACCATTGACGACGGAGGTGATTCGGTCGCCATCGACTACGACGCTCAGGTCGTCGCAGACGCAACCGCAAACGGTACAAGTGACGTTCGAAATCGTGTGTCGCATGGGGAACAGTTTAGTTCGACGCAGCGATAACGACAGAACTTTTACACGTCTTTTGCAATGCGCAACCCGATTGCGGCTCCGATGAGTGCAGCGAGTACGGAACCGAGCGCGTAGGCACAGGCTGCGATATATCGTTCTTTTTCGAGCAGATTCACGGTTTCGACGCTGAAGGTGGAGAATGTCGTGAAGCCGCCACAGACGCCGGTACCGAGGAGCAGGAGTGCGGCGGGGCGATCTTTGCAAGACACCGTGAGGAAGCCGAGAACGAGCGAGCCAACGACGTTGATAGCGAACGTGTGCCAGGGAAAGTCCGCCGACCAGCCGCGCGATTGGAACGCAATCCCGAGCCAGTAGCGGAGGTTCGCCCCCACTCCGCCACCGATCAAAAGCAAGACGCACGGGTGGGTGAAGATCATTCGTTTATCGTCGGTATTGTGTTGGTACCCGGTGCGACCGCGATGTCCGTCAGGGTGAATGGTACGAGAACGTCCTTTTGATACGAGCCGCGAAACGACACCGAGTGGAACGAGGCAATCGGACCCGTTGCCTGAAATTGAACGTGCGTGAAACGTTCGCCGTTGATGATCTGGCTTCGCACACGCTTGTACCAGATCTCTTCTTTCGGTCGTCCCATCGAGTCTGTGATCGTGATGCCATAGACGGAAACGGGTGTCACACGGAGCGGCGGGAAGATCAGCGTAACGTCCAGAACGCAGTTTCCGTCAGTGTCCGGGCCGGTCACCGAACCTCGCAGAATTATGCCGTCCGGGCCGGTCACTGTCGTTTGTTGTTTGCTCAATTCGGGAATGACCGCCAACAGTTCGGGTTCGGTCAGAACACTGCCGACAAGCACGCCGGTCAACGATTTGAGATTCGCAATCGGCCGGCGCGGCGATTTCAGATTCAGCAATTTCTGCGACGGCAACAAGGTGAAGGTAGAGACCGTTTGCGATTCTCCTTCCACATTACGAACGAACATCACATTCCCTGCGTTCATCTGGATCGTCCAGTCACCGCGTGTCACCGAACGATTCAAACCTCCTCGCGACGGGATTCCGGTCCAGTCGCCGATCGTTTCGACCTTGTCTGGAAGCACAATATCGCCATTTTCGTCGACGGCGCGCGTCACGCGGATGTGCGTCGTGCGGATCCAATTCATCTTCGGTTCCGCGGCGACGTTCAGCATAATCGGCATCGTGCCCGGTTCGTACGCGCTCAAAATTTCTGGCGGGAATGAACAGACTTGTACGCGAACGGACGAGTTCGCGTCTCGCGATTTTGGCGAGTCTTTCGCGCGCCCCATGAGGTTGGCGAACGTCGTATATTTTGGAATTCCCGTCGTCGGCACGAGCGGAACGAGGTTGGGGTTTAACGCGGGCGGTGTCTCGTAAGACGGATCGCGACGACGATAACTGATATCCCTCAAGCGGACCAGCAGTTGCTCATTCGAGACATCCAAACCGGCTGCCTCGTTCGCGAGTTCCACCGCCTGCCAGAACGGGACTTTCCCTACTGTTCGCACGGTGATGATCTTCTCGCGTGATGCCACTGCGATTCGTTCGAGAATCGTGAACTGAAAGCCCGTTTGTTTCTCAAGCTCGGCGTAGACCGCAACCGCTTTCACATTGACGGCGTTCAGTTCCACGAGCGTGGGTGCAATCCGTCGGCTATTGTCGATGCGAGCCGTTATTGCGTTCAAAAGTTGCGAGGCCCGCTCGGCGGCCTCGGGGTCGTCGGTCTGCGTCAGAACTTTGCGGAGTACTGGCAACGCCGGTTCGCCGATCGCATCGAGTGCGGCCATCGCCGCGCGGCGTTTCTCGAACGCCGGATGCGAGAGTTCTGCCGCGAGCGCAACGTGCAACGGATCGAGCGTAACCGGCACTGCGGTCAGCATGAAACAGAGATAGGCAAAGGGCGGAAGCATCGGAGACTCGCTGTCCCGGAATCAGTTGGGTTTCGTCGACAAGTACACGCGAATCAGCAGTGCGAGCATGGCAACCAAAAACGAAATGACGACGCCGAACATCCAGTGAAGCAGGATCATCTCTCCGGAAAGCTTGAGCTGAATCGAGTCCATCTTGGCGTCGAGTTTCTTCTCGACCAATTCGATCTTGGCCGAAAGCTCGGTTTTGACCTGATCGATTTTGGCGTCGAGCTTCTTCTCCAGCAAATCGATTTTGGCGTCGAGTTTCTTCTCGACCAAGTCAATCTTCGAGATCAGCTCCTGTCGAAACTGGTCGATTTTCGCTGCGTTCTGATCGATTTTCACGAGCAGTCGCTGTTCGACTTCGCGGATTTTGACTTCGATATCTGCGACGGCGCGTTTGAGGTCTTCTTTGGTTGTGACTTCGCGAAAGTTGATCGAGAACACTTCGGACAGAACTTGTGCCTCGGCTTCGGCTTGTTTGTCGGGCACGCCGACGGCCTTGAGCGCGTTTGCGAATTTCAGGGTATCGAACGTCGCCATCGCCATGGCTACTCCCGGTACTGAATCAGTTGGGTTTCGTCGACAAGTAAACGCGAATCAGCAATGCGAGCATGGCAACCAAAAACGAAATGACGACGCCGAACATCCAGCGAAGTAGGATCATCTCTCCGGAGAGCTTGAGATGAATCGAGTCCATCTTGGCGTCGAGCTTCTTCTCGACCAATTCGATCTTGGCCGAAAGCTCGGTTTTGACCTGATCGATTTTGGAAGACAACTCAGTTTTAGTCTGATCGATTTTCGCGTCGAGCTTCTTCTCCAGTAAATCGATTTTCGCATCGAGCTTCTTGTCAACCAAGTCGATCTTGGCATTCAATTCCATCCGAAATTGGTCGATCTTCGATGTGTTCTGATCGATTTTCACCAGCAATCGTTGTTCGACTTCGCGAATCTTGACTTCAATATCCGCGACGGCACGCTTGAGGTCTTCCTTGGTTGTGACTTCGCGAAAGTTAATCGAGAAGACTTCGGACAGAACCTGTGCCTCCGCTTCGGCTTGCTTGTCGGGCACGCCGACAGCCTTCAGCGCGTTTGCGAATTTCAGGGTGTCGAACGTCGCCGTCGCCATGGCTGCTCCCGGTGTGACACCAATAGTATACACGCTATGCGGCTTGGCGTGCCGGGTAGCCGACGACGGCGTGGAGTTCGTCCCAGGTAAGTGTGGCGGTACCCGCTTTGCCGACGACGACGGCCGCGGCGGCGCTGGCGAACCGGCACGATGTTTCGAGATTCGCACCGCTTGCGAGCATCAGTGCCATCGTCCCGGCGACGGTGTCGCCGGCACCCGTTACGTCGAATACTTCGCGTGCCTGTGCGGGAATATGCACCATCGGCCGGCCGCGCTCGAACAGCGACATGCCCGCTGCGCCTTGCGTAATCAGGATCGCCGTACCGAGATCGTCCATGAGATCGCGGCCCGCCGTTCGCACGGCCTCGACGTCTTTTAGCTCGCGGTTCAGCACTTTTCCGGCTTCGAGCAAGTTCGGCTTCACCACGGTGGCCCCGCGATACTTTCGGTAATCGGTCCCCTTCGGATCGACGACGACGGGCACGTTCGCCGACTGACACCGGGTTATCAGTGCCGCCGCGAATCGCTCGGTAACCACGCCCTTGCCGTAATCCGAAAGCACGCACGCCCGCACGCCGCCGAGTACCGCATCGATCTGCTTCAGGAGAGCGCGTTCGATCGCTTCGGAAATCGGCCCGAGCGTTTCGTGATCGAATCGCACCACTTGCTGACCGTGCGCCAGCACCCGCGATTTCGTCGTCGTCGGGCGTTCCGCGCTGCGTACGACACCCGCACAATCGACGGCGCGTTCGTTCAATAATTCCAGCACCGTTTCGCTCGACGCATCGTGGCCGATCAACCCCGCGAGAATTGGCCGCCCACCGAGGGACGCGATGTTCGCCGCCGCATTTGCGGCCCCGCCGACGACGAACGTCCGCTTCTGCACTTCGACCACAGGCACCGGCGCTTCGGGGGAAATGCGATTGACGCTACCCCAGATGAATTCGTCGAGCATCAAGTCGCCGACGACGAGCACGGGGCAGTGCGAAAATCGCGGCAAAGTCTCGTGCGGCGTCATGCGGATCCTTCCCTACTGGCAATCCATTCTCGCAAAATCGCATCGGCGGCGGGCCAGTTGGTGGCGATCGCGTCGGGTGGCGGTTCTTCGGTGTACATGTTGCCGTGCGAGAGCCAGATCGTGTACGCGCCGAACGCTTTCCCGGCAAGAACGTCCGACGGTTTATCGCCGATGATGACGGTCGGACTGCCCGCGAAGCCGAGCGTGTAGGCCGCCATCTTCAGCAATTTGGGCTTCGGTTTCCGGCATTTGCAACCGGCGTTCGGGCCGTGCGGGCAGTAGAAGCACGGCAATTTCACGCCTGATGCCGCCTCGAATAATTCGACGAAGCGAACGTGAACCGCCATCGCCTGATCGCGTGTAATCCGGCCGCGTGCGATGCCCGATTGGTTGCTCACGACCGCAGGCACCGCGCCGAGTTGCACCATCGCGCGCACCGCTTCGGCTGCGCCGGGCACCAATCGCACTGCCTCGGGGTCGTTCGGGTAGCCGACGTCCACCATCAGCGTGCCGTCGCGGTCCATCAGTAACAGAAACGGATCATGCGGCACGGTTAGCTCTCTCGATGCGTTGCATCAATTCCGTCGTGGAAATTCCGGGCACCAGTGGCAGATACGCGATCCGCCCACCGTAGCTTTCGACGATGGCGCGTTCGGGTACGGGGCGGCCGTGTGGCGGCGCGTATTCGGCACCCTTGCAGTGAATATCGGGGCGAAAAATCGCGAGAATATTCGCGGGCGTCGGTTCGTCGAAAATCGTTACCGCATCGACGCACATGAGCGCGGCGAGCATCGTGGCGCGATCGGTCTGGCTCAGGATCGGCCGCAGTGGGCCTTTGTTCGCCTGCACCGAGGCATCGGAGTTTAATCCGACGATCAGCACGTCGCCGAGGTTGCGGGCGTCTTGCAGGCTTTGCACGTGGCCGGGGTGGAGCAAATCGAAGCAGCCGTTCGTCCAGACGACGCATTTCCTCTCAGAACGCAGGCGTTCTCGCCAGACAATTAGTAAATCGCGGTCGTATAATTTCCGCAGTGGACTATTCATGCCTAAAACTACCACAGGCCGTTCGTCGCGTTCAAGATCGATCGGGTATGGTTAAATGGCCTGGTTCCAATCGCGGCGGCTTTGGGTGCCGGTGAATGATTCCACCACTTACCCACCCACCCATCCCTGGAGTCACGCCGAATTTCGGAATCAACCTAACACAGCAACGACTTACGTCCGATTTCGATCGTCGGGAACTACGCCAGAATCAAAGTTTCGGCGGTCATTTCGGCAAACTGGACCGGGATTTGAACGATACCCAGAAACGCCGATGCGGTGGGACGAATCGCCCCACCGCATCGTGATTGAGTCCGCTCAGTTGCTTACTTCTTCTTGCCAGCGAACTTGATTTCCGTGACCGTATCCTTTTCGGCAGTCAGGTCGAACTTCGTTTTGCCTTCCTTCATCTTCTCGAAGCGTGGCAGTGCCTTCTCCGAAGGAACATCTTTATCGCCGGCCTTGAACGTGGTCTTATCCGTGATCTTGTAGGTGCTTTCCTTGTCGCCGTCCTTGACCGTGACTTCCTTCTTTTCCTTGTCGAACTTGACGAACGTGACTTCGCCCGCAAGGACGAGGCCGATTGAACAGATCAACGCACAGACCGACAGCAATAACTTACGCATCAGATGAAACCCCTTGTGTTGAGAACGTCGGCCACAATCCCTACTCGAGCACATTACCCGAATGGGATGAAGACGGGACCGGCGACATCATCTCTCGTATTGGATGATTGTCGTTGCAATTGGTCAAGTGAAAGATTCGTGAGAGTGTGACTGAGTCCAGTTCTCGCAAACCACTCGCGCCCATTGCCGCGTTCCTGTTAAGATAAACCCCATCCAATCTTCGACGTTCCGTATATTCGGGAAATATTCGGCCATGGCAGACTACCGCATCGCCTTGCGAATCGTTCTCGTTGCCCTCGGTGCAACGGGGTTAGTTTTGTTTGCGCAGACCCCCCCCGCAACCCCGCCCGCGAACCCGACGGGGGGTTACGAAGAAGTCGAAGACACCGAGCCGCCTAAAAACAAAAAAGCGGTTCCCATCGATGAGGAAACGCCACTGGTGACGGTGCCGCGCGGCGCGTATTACGCACGAATCGAAGAACTCGCCCGTGCCTCCGTCGATGCCAAACACCCCGCATTACGCGAAGTGATCGCGAAATACGTCGTCGCATTCGACCGACTCACCGACACCGCCGACGTTACGGTTCGCATTACGCCGATTCCGATCTATCGCACCGGGAAATTCCCCGATGTGTTCGGCGTATTCGAGCTTTCCGAACGCAACGAACCCGCACCCGCACGTCGTTTTGAAGTGACGAAACTCCGCAAACTCGAGCATTACGAAGAGATGGTCATCGACGAGGCCGCACGGCTGGCAAACCCGAATGGCGAACCGTCGTTGGTGCCACATACGGATCGGATCGCGGTCGCGGAGCAACTTCTCGCTTCGGCGGTTTTCTTTTACGATGGTGCCCGCGATCAGAGCAAGCGCAAGGGCCGCGAGTGGGATCGCGTGCGTGCCACCCTCGTCGAACGGCTCGCCGATACGCGGATGAAGCGGCTGCAACTGGCATCGGAACGCAAAGATTGGAAGCTCGTTCGCAGTCTCGGTAGCCGCATGGCGACACTATACCCGACGAACCTGAAACTACTCGAAGACGTCTACGCGGCACGGTTGGCGGAAGCCTTGAACGCGCTCGCAGAGTCCGATCAGGCCGCCGAACTCGAACTCTCTCGCGATCTGCTCGTCGATTTTGAAAGCCGCTTCCCCGGCAGTAAGAGCGCCGCCGCCGAACAGGTTCGCGATGCGTTGAAACAAAAAGCGAAACGTCTGTTCACACTGGCCGAGAAGGCGATCAAACAGAACGACAAAGATGCGCAGCGGTTGTTGCGGACGATCGAAATCATCGAGCCGAACCATCCTGGCCTACGCGAACTGCAAGGGCAATTGACGGGGGCTTACAGCATTCTCACCGTCGGCGTGCGCCACCTGCCGGAATTGATGACACCCCTGACGGCACGAACCAATAGCGAACGCTTCGCCGTGGAACTGCTATTCGAACCGTTGCTCGAAGCACTGCCCGACGATCCGCACGGCGTGAAGTATCGACCGGCTCTGGCGGACGGGATGCCGAGCACCGGCGGCCTCGTTCGCGATTTCGATCTCGTCCGGCAAGCGGGTTGGTCGGGGCTGAACCGCGAATACTTCGATGCCGCCGATGTTGCCGCGACGCTGAAAAGCCTGCGACAAGATTATTCTCACACCTGGACGGCCGACGGCCTCGATTGGCTGACCGAACAAACGCGAGTCGAAGAACGCTCGAAGTTACGCATTCAGTTCGCCGCCGGTCATCCGTACCCGCTATCGTTGCTCACGACGAAAATTCTCCCCGCACGCTGGTTAGCTTCGCAGAACAAGCGGCTCGACGATGCGTTGTTCGCGCGGCGTCCGCACGGCACAGGGCCGTTCCAACTCGAAACGACCGCCCAGCCCGGTGCGCCCGTGGTCTTCACCGTGAACCCGTCGTTCGGCCGTCGCCCCGGTCGTCTCGGTCAGCCGTTCATTAAAGAAGTCCGCTTCGTGGACATTAACAAAATTACCGACCCCGCCGTGCAGTTTCGGGCTGGCCAACTTCACATGGTCCCCGATGTACCGACGAACGAACTGACGAGGTACAGTAGCGCCGATGCCAAACTCACCGGCGTGGCCACAGTCGTATCGGCTGCGTCGAACCGGCAGATCTATATGCTCGCGGTCAACTTCCACCGGCAGGTTACGCACAGCCTGGCACTCCGGCGCGCGATTGCACACGCCATCGATCGCGAAGAAATATTGGAGAAGGTCTACCGAGCCGGTTTCCCGCAGTTTCACAAGGCACTCGTGGGGCCGTACCCCGTCGATGCTTGGGCGACGCCCCGACTGCCCGGCGTTGCGTTACCGTCGCTGTTCAATCCGAATCTGTCGCAGGCGAAGTTCGTCGAATATGCGGAGAAATCAGGTGCGGTTACGCTTTCCCTGTTGTTCCCGAACGACGACCCTCGCGCCAGGGCGGCGTGCGATCTCATTCGCAAACAGATCGAAAACGTTGCCGGTGCGACGGTGAAAATCAGCCTGACGCTCGAAGGTTTGCCGAACGCGGAGTTTCACAGGCGGGTCTACAACGAACGCGAATTCGACCTCGCCTACGTCCCGTTCGAGTATCGCGACGACTGGTATCCGTTCGGTCTCGGATCGTTGCTATCGCCGACGGCGACCGATGCGGGCGGGCGCAACTTCATGCGCTATCCGCCGAAGTCGGCGAAGCCGATGGCCGAAGACGAACTATTTACGCGGCAACTCGACGAAATTCGCCATCACGCCGATTTTCGCGGCAAACTGATACCGAAATCGCGAGAAGTCCACGAGCGTTTCCTGGCCGCGATGCCGTTCATTCCGCTCTGGCAGCTCGATCGGCACATGGTCGTATCCACCGGCCTAAAAGTCTTCTTCGACGACGGAGCCGAACCCGCGTTGCCGAAGTGGATACCCCCCGCCACGATCTTCGCCGGCGTCTCCCGTTGGCGTCTCGACTAGAAAAATGACAAAATCCGAACCCGACATTCAGCAGGGGTTGAGCGAAGCGGACCGAGTTGCTAAGATACCGACGCGATACCCGGTAGTGTAACGGTAGCACAAGTGATTTTGGTTCACTTCGTCAAGGTTCGAATCCTTGCCGGGTAATTCTCGAAGTTCGTCCCGTCTCTGTTTTTGCGTCCCATGCGACCGAAAATCGACCGACATCGACACAAAATCGACCGGATGCGACACTTTCATGTCACTTCGCAACACGAGCAAATGTCGACTTGCGTCGGATCGCCTGCGATTTTTTGACTGTTGGGTAAATACGCTACGAAGAGTGTGAGTCCATTCCTGGAGATCGTATGTTCCGCAGCGCATCGCTGATACTCGTCGCGTTTGCTCTGCCGCTGTCGGCGGCGGACTATCCTGCGGTTCTGCTCAAGGTCGATGGTGCGGAACTCACGGTTTACCCGCCCGATGCGAAAACGGGCTATTATCGCGGGTCGCGATTCGATTGGTCGGGCGTGATTGCGAACCTCAAGATCGGCGAAAATACGCTGTTTGGCCCGTGGAAAGATAAGCACGACCCCGCGAATAACGACGACATTACGGGGCCGTGCGAAGAGTTCGGCATGGAGGCTCCGCTCGGTTATGCCGAGGCCGCCGTTGGTGAAACGTTCCTCAAAATCGGCATCGGTGAACTGGAGAAACCGAAGGAAGAGAAGTACCGTTTCTTCCACAATTACAAGATCGCGAACAACGGAACGTGGCGAGTCTCGAAGGTGACGGGGCTGCCCGGCGAATCGGCGAGTATCGAGTTTCGGCACACGATCCGCACGAAGTCCGGCTACGCCTATCACTACAAAAAGACCCTCAGCATCGCCAGTGCATCCGAGGGGAAGCACCTCTTCCTCGACCTACGCCACGAACTCATCAACACCGGCGAAAAGACGATCGAGACCGACTACTACAACCACAATTTCTTCAATGTGAACGCCGAGCCAATCGGCCCGCGCTACCGCATCGAGTTTCCGAAAGCGATCGCGGCCACGGCAGAATCGAAGTTCGTCGCTCCGGCGGTTCTGAAAGATTCGACGTTCACTTTCGCTGCGGCACTCCCCGCAAAAGAATCGGCGTTCGGTTGGCTGACCGCACCCGATGGCAAGCCGATGGGCTACGACTTCGAGATGATCTTCGCGGGTAAGGAAAAGGGCCGGGGCGTGCGAATGCGCGTCAACGGCCAGGGGCAAACGGTGAGCAAGTTCCAACTCTGGTCGATCCAGTCGTGCCTTTGTCCCGAGCCATTCGTGAAGCTCAAAGTCGAACCGGGCGATTCGACATCGTGGATGACGACGTACCATTTCCGCGCGAGCGAATGAGCCGAGTGCGTCGTCACGGTTAAAAATTGGGGTTACGGAAAGTGGAAAGCGAAGTTTTTGGGAGTCGAATGAGCGATGTCATCGCACATGAGGATTGGTGAACGCCGATGTTACTCGAATTTCAGGATGTCGAACTGTTTTTCCGGCTGCACCGGACGCTGATGTTCTTCGTGAACCAGCGTCTCAAGGTGATTGCCGATGACATCACCACCCCGGAAGAATTCGCTGCCCTGTCGCCGGAAGTCCGGCTCAAGGTCCGTGACGCCTTGGTTGCAAACGTCGACCTGATCGAGTCTTTTGTCGAAGAGAACCCGGCCCGCCTGCCGGACGACGACCTTGCCATCGTTCGCTCTTGGCGGCATCTGATTGCTGGCAATTTTTACGTCTTCCGCGAACTCAAAAAGTACACGGTGTTCCTTTCGACCGACTCGCAGCCGGTCGCTTACGGCGTTCTGGCGCTGTCGCAACCATTCGAGGACTTGATCGGGCCGTATCTGCCAGTCCTGACGAAGACGGTGTTGCTGCCGTTCAAGGACCACATCGTTTACGACGGCTTGATGAACAGTTATCGCATCTCGTTTGGCTCCGGCATCCGGCGAAATCTGAATCAGGATTTCAAAGATGCGAAGGCACGGCAAGGGATCGTCACGTCTCTCCCGGTTTCGGCCACGTCGAAGCCTGTCAAAGCGCCGAAAGCCAAACTCATCCCGATGCCGTCGATGGAAGAAAAGAATGTGTCTCTGGCGGTGATCGTCGGGTTGATCGACCTGTTCTGTCGCGAGCATCTGAATGAAGAGTACGCCGTGCTTTGTCGGAGCATGGCCGAGAAATTGGCCCGCAAGCGGCCCTCGCCCTTGCTTCAAGGTAGTCCAAATGCTTGGGCGAGTGGCATCGTTCGGGCAGTCGGCGGCGTCAACTTTTTGCACGATAAAAGCCAGACGCCTTACATGCGGTCCACCGACATCGACCACTATCTTGGAACCAGCCCGAGCAGCGGGGCGACGAAGCTGGCAACGATTCGCAAGATGCTGAAACTCCATCAAATGGACCCCAACTGGACGCTGCCGAGCCGTCTGGCGAGCAATCCAATGGTGTGGATGCTGCAAGTGAACGGGTACATGGCGGACGTTCGCCATGCTCCTAGGGAAGTTCAGGAGATCGCTTTCAACAAGGGGCTGATCCCGTATATCCCGGCAGATCGGCAGCAAAAAGAGTGACGAACGGGCTACTCTAAAGCAACATCCGAGCGGCGGTTTCAATTCCGTGGCTTACGAGCGGGCCGTGCATTCCGAAGAACTCGACGACGCCTACGCCTTCAAGCGATTCGCGAAGCTCTTGCGCGTTTTGACGATCTTCGGTGCGATCACGGCCATGCAATACGGCTGCCGGGGGTTCGAGCGAAAGTATCCTTGGTGGTAATCGTCGGCGACGAAAAACTGCGTGAGCGGCGCGATCTCGGTCACGATCGGATCGGCCCAGGCTTTCTCCGCCGTCAACTCGGCAATCGCCGTCTCGGCGACCGCTTTCTGCTCGGCATTGTGGTAGAAAATCGCCGAACGATACTGCGTGCCCGCATCGGCCCCCTGGCGGTTCAACGTGGTCGGGTCGTGGATCGCGAAGAAGACTTCGAGTAGCTCGCGATACGAAATCTTCGCGGGGTCGAACGTCACTTGCACGACTTCGGCATGGCCCGTTCGGCCCGAACAGACCGATTCGTACGTCGGCTTTTTGTCGCCGCCCCCCGTGAAGCCCGACGCGACATTTTCGACGCCCACCAGTTGCTCGAAGCACGCTTCCAAGCACCAGTAACACCCGCCGCCCACCGTGGCCATTTCCGTCGGAGCAGACATGTTCAACCCTCTTGTGAAGTAGGTATGTCAACATTATAGCGCAGACTGCGCGAATCAAATCCTAGCGAAAAGCGTGCCGTCGTGGATGGCGGACGCAACGAGTACGCCATTCACGCCGCAATCGCCGAGTCGATCGACGTCGTCCCAGTTGCGGACACCGCCGCCTGCGATGATTTCCATCGCCGGGTAGCATTCGCGAATGTCGGTACAGAGTTTTTCGGTGCCCGTGCCGTTGCCGACTCCCACGCGGGCCACATCGAGCACGATCACCGTGCGAAAGCCGATCTCCCACACGCGATCGACCAACCCGAGCGCGTCCTTCGGGGTGCGTAACCCCCACTTGTCCCACGGCCCGACGAGCGAGCCGTCGCGTAAATCGACCGAGAAAACAGGCGGTTTGGCCGCACGGTGTCGTTGGAACGACTCGCGAACGAATTCGGGTCGCGCACCGACCTCAAATGCCGCGATCTCGCGAAACCGAGCGTCCGGTGGCTCTTTTCCAAGCCCGCCACGATCGAGGTAAATCGTGCCGTTCCAATCTGGAAGGATCCGCACATCGAAGTCGCTCGTCCCCCATCGCAACACGTCCAGATCGGCAATGTAAATGGATTCCGCACCCGCGGCTCGAAGTAGTGCCCGTGCCACGATTTCCGGTTCGCAGGAATCCACGAGTGCGGAGCGAATCGGCGAATAAGTCTCCCGATTGCCCGCCACGCCACGTACGACCTGGCCGCGCACGATGTCGAGTACGGGGATGATTTTTGGTGGATTCGACATCGATTCTCGAACGAAGGCCAGAAATGAGAAGTGGTCCGTCGTTTACCAACAAGTAGCGAGGGCCGGGTTTGAACCGGCGACCCATCGCTTATGAAGCGATTGCTCTAACCACTGAGCTACCCCGCCAACACTCATCAATTTACTGTCCCACTGCTAGCTGGCAAGTGTCACTTCGCAGGTCGTCGGGTATCGATTGACCGGAGCATCCCCTAAGACCCGCAGCTTTCCCGATCCGAAGAGATTGCCCAGCCGAATTAGACTCGCACATTTGGCACTGATGGGGTAAAGTAACACCACTGCTAAACTCTCTCAACTTCCCTCGCGGAGCTTTGCCGCAATGCGTTACGCACTCTTCTCGCTCGTTGCTTGGGTTACTCTCTCTCTGGTCGGTACCACCGCGCCGCCAGTCGTGCCGCCGGATTTTGCTCAGCCGCAGTCGCCCCCGAAACCGGCACCGTTCCCAATCAAGTACATCGATCAGGGGCAGTTCGACCCGCGACTCAAAGGTTACACCACCCCCGAAGGCTTCAAGCTCGAAATCGTCGCGACCGATCCCGTCATCGTCAATCCCGTGGGCATGACCTTCGCCCCCGATGGCACGCTGTTCGTTCTCGAATGGGCACCCGACCCGTACAGCGATGGGCGTTGGTTCGAGTTCAAGGAAACGTTCCGCTATCGCGATGGCACCACCAAACAGGTGGCCACGATGAAAAAGTTCGTGAACGATCCGTTCAAACAACTCACGTACAACGCCGCGAAAGGCATTTACGAATCGGCGAAGGTAATCATCACCGATGAGTTACCCTCAACGGTGGTCTACCGCGATGGCTGGCTGTACACCGCGAGCCGGGGCACTGTGCGGCGGTATCGTCAATCGCTGCCGAACGGGCTGTGGGATATGAAAGAGACGATCGCACAAGGCTTTTGCGGGTTCCACCACCACCAGGTTTCGGGACTGACGTTCGGCAACGATGGCAAACTGTACATCACGAGCGGCGACGACGACAACTTCGCAGAAGGCTCCGATGGCAGCCGCGCGACCGTGATGCGTGCGGGTGCGGTGTTCCGCTGCAACCCCGATGGCACCCAACTCGAAACCTTCTCGCAAGGCTACCGCAACCCGTATCGCGACCTGGCGCACGACGACAAATTCAACTGGTTCCACACCGATAACGACAACGAAGACGGCAGCAAGTTCACCGGCTGTCGCATCATGCACGTCGCCGAAGACACCGATTTCGGCTGGCGGCTGAAGACCGGTGCGCGTTGTTGCCGCCCGGACAGCATTCGCGGTGCCGTTGCGGGCGAGCTGCCCGGCAAGGTCGCACCGATGATTAAAACGGGCCGTGGCTCGCCTGCTGGTTTGCTCATTTACAACGACACGCGGCTACCGCTTCACTACCGCGGCCTACTTTCCTACCCCGATGTGTACCGCAAAACCATCCGCAGTTATCGCGTCAAACCGAACGGCTCGACGTTCGACATCGACGCCGAATTCGAACTCCTTAAGAGCGAAGATCCGCTGTTCCGCCCGTGCCAGATGGTTACGGGGCCGGACGGCGCAATCTACATTTGCGACTGGCGCACGGACTCTGGCGGGGCGGGCAAACTCTGGGGCGACGGCAAAAATGGCCGCATCTATCGCATGAAGTGGATCGGCACGAAGGAACACCCCGAGATCCCGCTCCGTGGCATGGATTCGTGGGCAAAACTGACCAAGGCGAGCAACGACGAACTCGTTCGCAAGCTCTCTTCAGAGGATTTCAGCGACCGACTGATCGCCCGCGATGAACTCGTACGTCGCGGCGAAACGTCGCGCAGTGTCGTGCTACGAAAAGTCGTGTCGGGGACGATCGAACCGAGTGGCCGCCTGCCCGCACTCGGCGTTCTGCAAGCGTTCTGGAATAGCGATGTCGAAGACCTGTTCCGGCTGTTAATCAACGACGAATCGGCCGACGTTCGCCGTGTGGCCATCGAAGGTTTAGGTCTGCGCGCGAAGCCCAAAGATGTGCGAATTCACGAAACGCTCGTTCGTGCGATGAGCGACAGCGATCCCGCCGTTCGCCGTGCCGCGATTCTCGCGGTGGGACGTATCGGTGCCGACGCGGCCCCGAGCGCGGTCGTGCAAGCCTGGGCGACCCACGCCCGTGCAACCGACGGCAAAGACGCCTTCCTGACTGATGCGTATCTCCGTTCGATCGAACGGCTGGGCCAGCCGGGGATCGATGCCCTCATCAAGGCCGCAGAAAATGGCGATAACATTCTTCGCGATAAGGTGGCGATCGCATTCACCGGAATGCGGACTCGCCCCGCCGCCGATTCGCTCGCAAAGTTGCTGACCGCGAATTACTTCACACCCGGACAGCGGGCCGATCTGGTTCGCTCGTATGCGAATTATCTTTTCGACCCGGCGATGTCGCTCGAGCCACTTGCGGCCTACATGGTGATCCGCCCCTCCGAATCGGCGGCGGTGAAAATTGCGGCACTCGAAGTGCTCGGCGCGACGGGGAATCTCACTTCGGAAAACGGCAATGCTCTGGTAATGACGTCGCTCGATTCGCCCGAAGCCGACGTGCGTTCGGCCGCCGTGCGTGCCGTCGAAGAAAGCCGCCTCGCTTCGGCGTTACCGAAACTGCTGGCGTATGCTGCCGATGCGAGTAAGACCGCCGAAGATCGTGCCGCCGTGTTGCGGGCGATCCGCGTCACAGGCAACGCCACCGCCGTGAAACCGCTGCTCGATCTCATCGCTTCCAACGAAGTGACCGCACTGAGGCTCGAAGCATTGCGAACGCTGTCGGCCATCGATCTCACGCAGAGTCGCAGCATCGCCGAGAAGTGGCTCGACCTCAAAGACAACGTACTCGTTTCGGAAGCGGTCGCGATTCTCGGTGCGACTAAGGAAGGTGCAAAGCTCATCGGCGAGCGTTACGTCGCCAAGAAGTTGCCGCGCGAAATGTGGCCGAGCGTTTCGGAATCGTTGCGTAAGTTCATGGCCGACCCCGCGATTTTGAAGCTCAACATGGACGTGCTGAAAGGCGGGCTGTTGCTTTCGACGGCACCGGCGGACATCGTCAAGGTTCGCGAACTGGTCGCCACGAAGGGCGACCCGAAGAAGGGCAAAGAGATCTACCTGAACTCGAAGGTACTGGCGTGCGTGAGTTGCCACAAAATGGAAGGCAGCGGCGGGCAAGTCGGCCCCGATCTCACGCGGCTCTGGGACACGCACAGTATCGAGAAAATCATGGAGTCGATCGTACAGCCGAACAAGGAAATCAAAGAGGGATACCAATCGTATCGCCTCAGCACGACGGCGGGCCAAGTATACGTCGGGCTAAAGGTATCCGAGAATGCGACGGAAGTTGTGATTCGCGAAGCGAGCGGCAAGGACATCCGCGTGCCCAAGGGCGACGTCGACGAACTCGCCACGTCGAAAGTTTCACTGATGCCCGACGATGTGATTTCGCAAATCACCTACGATCAGTTCATCGACTTGATCGCATTCTTGAAGAGCAAAACCGAACAGGAATCGATGCGAGTCGCGGTCAGCGTGAAACCGGTAATCGAGAAGCCAGCGGTTGTGAAACCAGTGACAGTGAAGCCTGTTGCCGAGAAACCGGTTGTCGAAAAGCCAGTGGTCGTAAAGCCGAAAATTGACAAGCCGGGGATGTAAAGCGAGCCTCACGAATTGTTGCCAAAAGTGTAATGACAGGATTTGCACGATTAACAAGATTCTAAATCCTGTTCAATCTTGTAAATCCTGTCCGTGTTGCAAACCTCATCATTCATCTGAAAACTTTGCGTGCAGCTTCGGCATCCGATACTTCATTTCCTCATCGTCGTCGAAGTCCCACTCTTCGCCGGCGGGCACATCTGTATTCTCTTTGCCGCCGTGTGCCGCTTCGAGCGCTTCGTAATACGCATGGTGGTCGTCGCTGCCCGTGACTTCGCAATAGGCTTCGGCGGCGGGGTAGCACTCGCAACTCGCCGCGTCGGGTTCGCACTTCACTTTCGCGAGCGTATCCGCATCCTTCAACGCGGCTTCGTATACGCTTTGGCCTTTCAGCAACAACCACGAGCGAAAGTCGATGAATCCATCGTCGGAGCAACCGCCATTCATGATGTATCCGGCACCCCACAACTTCCACGTGTAAGCCTCGCTGTGGTAGTGATCCCACATGTGGCCAAACGCGAGGATCTCCGCCGGTTCGAGTTTCGCAAGGCTTTCCACGAGCGTCTCCGCCTGCGCTTCCGGACCTGCCTCTTTCGTCGAGTCGATCAGTTTCCAGAATTCCTCGGTCGTCATCATGATGCTCCAGGTCGGAATACACTGTTTTAGTCGCAATCACTCAAATCGTGTTCGCCCAATTTTCGACAGCCAAGCCAGGAATCGCCTTAAAGTCACCGTCCATTGTCACGACTGACGTATTTCCCATCGAAAGCGCGATTGCGGCAATACCGATGTCATTTTGTCCAACGGCACGACCGATTTTTTTCAACTCGAACGCGATCCGAGCATATTCAAATGCCGCTTCAGTATCCATAAACCACAATCGCCATACATTCAGCGATTGCTGAATTCGGAGGATGTTCCGGTCCCGTTGTGGACTCCCCTCGGCGCGAAAAACCAATTCCGCCAATACCGGCCCTGCAATGCCAATCCGATTCCCTTTCGCAGTCTCCGCCTCGGCTCGCTCGTATACGCCACGTTTGCGGTCGAGGTATAATCCAGCGATTCCGGTATCGAGGATATAGCGTCTCATCGAAACACGTCCTCAAGACCCTTCTCGGCGTTGTCGATGCTGTACTGGTTGATCTTGCGTTCCCACTCATCGAGATCGGCCGCCACATCGCCTGGGATATCGAGTGGCTGAATTTTCTCCATCGCCGCTTGTACGCGAGCGATTTCCTGGGCGGACATTGGCCCATCGTCTCTGTCGTCCCCGGAAGAAACCACGACTTCCGTGCCTTCGGGCAAGTCGATCGGCTCGACAGTTTCCACCCGTCCGTTACGGATGACGCCCTTCAACAGTAGCAAACTCATGTTTCGCCCCCCTTCAATTGATCACATTAGTTTAGCAGTTGGACTACGCTTCCGTGGGCCACTCTTTCCAGTTTCTCGATTGACGCCAAAATGCCAGAGGGTTGTCGTAGACGATCTTTTGAATCGTCGCTTCCGGGTGGCCGCGACGCTTCATTTCCTGAATGAGTTCGGGCACCGCAAGCGGATCCGATTTGCCCCAATCGCCCGCCGAGTTCGCCATGATGCGATCCGTGCCGACGCTCTCGATGATGTCGCAAGCGCGCGATGGCGTACACTTCGTCGTCGGGTAAAGCGTCATACCGCACCAGAAGCCATTATCGAGCGCCAACCGCACCGTGTGTTCCTCGACGTGATCGACGCAAACGCGGTGCGGCTTCACGCGACGATCCCCCTTCAGCATGTCGATAATCATCCGCGTACCTTTGTATTTGTCCTCCAAGTGCGGCGTGTGAATCAGCACCAGCTCGTCGGTTTTCATCGCCAGATCGAGGTGTTCTTGGAAGATCGTCGCCTCGTTCGCGGTGTTCTTGTTGAGGCCAATTTCGCCGATGCCCAACACGTTCGGCTTCGACAAAAATTCCGGAATGAGCGCAATGACATCGCGCGACAAACTCACGTTCTCCGCCTCTTTCGCATTGATGCAAAGCCACGTATAATGCCGGATGTGGAACATCGCCGCTCGCTTCGGCTCGACCTCAGTGAGGTGCCGAAAGTAGTCGTGAAACCCCGCCGCCGTCCCACGGTCAAACCCCGCCCAAAACGCCGGCTCCGAGATCGCCGCACACTGCGCGTACGCCATGCGCTGATAGTCGTCCGTGGTACGCGAAATCATGTGAATATGCGGGTCGATGAATCGAGACACGATTTTAACTCCTTATCCTGCATAAACTTGCGTCATGTTGATTACACGAATTGGCACGAGTTCTTCGCCGCTCCGTTCCTACATACGATACCAAGTCACCCGGCAGTGAGCGACCGTATTGCGATAAGCAATCACCGGGCAAATTCAAGCTATATCGGAAAGCCACTATCGCACGGATCTGGGCGAAGCGGACAAGACCCCATTAGCATCAAGTTAAGCGTTTGCGGGCGTTTCCACTCTGTAGTTGAGCTTGCTCGGATCGGCCAGTAACTCGAAGGTACTAGCAGACTTACG
>JAYWCL010000035.1:0-38478 GCA_043780595.1 Limnoglobus sp. | reverse complement strand
CGTTCTTCCATGACGGACTCCCGTAAAACGCGAGCGAATGTAAACGATTATCCCACAATTCATTGCGGCAAGAAAGGACGAAGACACAGTAGAATTAACCACGTCCTCCGGCGGATGGCCCATGCTGCACTTCACGCTCCTCGGCGTCGATGCCACCTTCTGCTTCAACTTCGTCAGTCATTACCAAGGGAAGTTGATCGAGGTCCGCCTGGACAACCACGACCGGTCGTCAATGCGGCGGACGTTCCGCGCCGCCACCACCGCGATTGTGGAGCGACTCGGCCCTCCCAACACCGTTGAAGCACCGTGGCAGTTGCGCTGGAACGACGGCCGGCTCTGGGTCGAGAACAGCATCTTGACGGGGCGGACGCTGCCAGCGGGCCGCAAGGTCGTCTCGCATACCCTCTCCGTGTTCGCCACCTTCGGCCTGCCGCGCGGCGGCGAAGAGGCCATCGGGGCCAACGCCCGCATTCGCGACCTGCTCGGAGCGCTGCCCGGCGTGAGGGTCGATTGGGTGCGGCCTTCGGCGGATCGCGTCCGGTTCGGGCTGGCAGTGTTGGACGCCCGCACGCTGAGCCGACTGGTACATTTGGCCTGTTCGATCAACGTGCCGGTTGCCGTCGAGGTCGATTGGTCGTGCCGGTGTCGGGGCACTGACCCTGCCTGCGTGCGGTACGATCTCCGAGTTCCGGTCGGGGAGGATGACGAGCGGCTAAGGTTGCTGGAGGAGTTGCTACCGCGGCTAGCCGAGGAAGAAGCGGTTTAGCACGCCACCTAACGGCGGGGAAGTCGGTACAGGTACAGCCCGTCCCAACACGCACCGAGACGAAGTCGTGTGGGCGTCCTAATCCCGTTAGCCCGACGCGCTAGCGAGGGATGACTATCTTTTTCGCCACTCGCGCCGGCGGCGAGGTCGTGGATTTGCCGTGAGGGCTGCACGAGTCCGCGCGGTCGAAGTTTCTCTCACCACCGTTAAATCCCCGTCCTATTATTGGTGCAACGCAATATGATGGCGCGAACGACTCGGCATAGACTGGGCAAGATATGGGTTCGGAATCGACGACATTGACGATCGCTCTCCCGCATCGCGTGACGCCGTCGCAGTGGATGCTCGGCTGCGTACTCGCGGCGATTGCGTATTTCTTGTCCGCACAAATCGGATTACTCATCGCCACGGTCGGTGCCACGATCACGATTATCTGGCTGCCAACGGGTATTGCGACGGGCGTACTCTACCGTTACGGCATTCGCTACTGGCCGGGCCTCTTCATCGCAGCGTTTGCAACCAACCAACTGACTTTGAAGTCCCATACGGCGTTCCTGATCGCAGTGGGCAATACGCTTGCGCCGATCGTCTGCGCGATGCTGCTTCGTCGCGTGAAGTTTCAACCGTCGTTTGCAACCTGGCGCGACATTGTGGTACTGGCGGTGGCGGCACTGACTTCGATGTCGATTAGCGCCGTCAACGGTACTTTTTGGCTCCTCGCTTCCGGTGTGATCCCTACGAATATCTGGCAGGAAGCGGTCGCGGTCTGGTGGCTCGGCGATGCGGGCGGCGTGCTGATTGCCGCGCCGACGATCCTCGCCTGGAGGCCCAGTCTGCTGGAGCGAATGCGGCGGCGTGAAAACTTCATGCAGTTCGTCGGCGCGGCGAGTTTGACGATTGCAATCTTTCTATTTCTGTATCTCGAAGTTTTTACGTTGGCGACGTGGAGTCTAACGCTCATCTTCTTGCCGTTCATTTGCGTGCTTCGCGTCGCGACGGTCTATCGTGCGTGGGGCGTTGGCCTCCAGATACTCATCGTGGCGGTATTTGCTATCTATGCGAATCATCGGGGGACGGGCATCACGCAATACTTCGATGCTCACACGCGACCGTACTTTCTTTGGGGCTATCTGGTGTCGGTGTCGGTCATCGCGTTGGCACTCGTCGGGTTACTTTCGGAACGCGAACAGATTACGAAAAGACTGCGCGAAAGCGAAGGCGAGTATCGCGCACTGGTCGACGACAACCCTGCGATCATCTGTCGCTTTCGTGCCGATGGTGCGATCGTGTTTGCGAACGAAACCTACCGACGGATTTTCGGCAACGGTCGCGTTGCGGGTAAAGAAAATCTCCTCAGCCGCGTCGGCTTGCTCTCCGACCGTGCCGCAGTGGATCGGCTCCCATCGCTGTTACCGACCGATCCGCCGGTCGATCTCGTCTGTTTTGCGAAAGATATCGCGAGTAAAGGCCGGTGGGTCAGTTGGTCGATCCGTGCGGCCGAAAGTTCCGCCAACGGGCAACCCGAGTATCTCGCTATCGGGTTGGATGTCACCGAACGCAAACAGGCCGAGAGCGAACGAAAAGAACTCGAATTGCAGGCAATTCAAGCGCAGCAATTCGAGGCCGTCGGCGTGTTGGCGGGCGGCGTGGCGCACGAGTTCAACAACATCCTTACGGGGATTCTCGGGAATGCCGAACTCGCGCAGATGCTGCTTTCCGAAAGTTCGGAAGCGCGTGCGTGTATCGGGGAAATCCGAACCGGTGCGAACCGCGCGGCCGAACTCACGCGGCAACTCATGATCTTCGCGGGGAAATCGAATACGGCAGTGGGGCCGATTCCGCTCACCGATTTCATTCGCGACAACGACGGTTTGTTCAATATCGCCGTCTCGAAACGCTGCCGAATCGCGTACGATCTCGACGACGAACTGCCGCTCATTCGCGCCGATGAAGCGAGCATCCGCCAAGTGCTGATGAGCCTCGTCACGAATGCGGGCGAAGCGATCGGCAAGCGGAGCGGAACGATTCAGATTCGCACGAAAACGAGACATTTCGCCGACAAACCCGCATCGTCGGAGTGGGTGAGGTCGCCGGGCTTGCAGTTGCATGGACAGTACGTGCAACTCGAAGTGATCGACGATGGTTTCGGGATGTCGCCCGACGTTCAAGCGAGAATCTTCGAGCCGTTCTTTACCACGAAGTTCCCCGGTCGCGGGCTTGGCATGGCCGCCGTGCTCGGCATCGTTCGCGGGCGCAAAGGGGCGATCCGGGTGCGAAGCACTCCGGGTGCGGGCACGACGATCACACTACTATTCCCCGTCGCCGCCACGTACGTCGAAAGCTCATCGGTGATCGGAATGCAAACGATTTCACGCCAAGCCGTTCGAGGCTGACGCGACACCTCTCCAAAACGGTCAAAAATTGGAGAGGGATACCAACGACGTTCCTTGAAGCGGTGTTGGACTTCTGTAAAACATCACGAACACTTTCTACCTTTCCCAATAGGATTGTGGAATAATGAAGGCGATTAGCAATTTTCTGTTCAACGAGTGGTATTTCTCTTTTCCGATGGTTTTCATGTCTCTGGTTGCCTTCGCGCTCGTATCGTGGCGCTGGCTGTTAAACATCAATTGTGGCACCAAGATGGACAAGTTCTTACCGGAGTTTCAGGGTGCCCTGAAACGCAAAGGTACGAAGGGGGCCATCGCGGTTTGCAAACAGGAAAAGGGCTTGATCCCGAGCGTTCTTTACGTCGCGGGCCTCGAAGCGGCCGAGCAAGGTGTTGCGGCAATGCGACGGAGCATGGCGAGTGCGGTCGAACTGGAAATCCTCCCGCGGTTGAACTTCCTGCTCGCGCCGATTCTGGCGATCGCGAAAATCTCGACGATGGTCGGGTTGCTCGGCACGGTTATCTCGATGATTAAAACCTTCACCGACATCGGCGAGGCATCGGCCAAGGGTGGCGGCGGGGCGGGTGTCGCGGCACAAGCGGGTTCGATCGGCTTGGCGCTGTTCGCCACGGCCATGGGACTATTGACCGCGATTCCGCTGGTATTCATGCACGTTTTGTTCAAGGACTGGATTACGCGCTTCGAGACGAAGATGAAAGGCTCCGCGCAAAAGTTGATCGTGCTCGTGCAAAACGCCAAAAACGGCAAGCTCGAAGACGAGCCAGAAGAACTCGAACCCGACGAACGCCCCGCGAAGAAATCGCGCAGATAATAGTCCTTACCCCAACGGGGTTAAATCTTATAGCCCTGGGTTAGACGTTTCGTCGTACCCCAGGGTAGATAGGCACCATCATGGCCGTGCTCGCTTTCGATGTGTGGCTTCATGCGGCGAACACGGTCTACAAAGGCGTGCCGTTCGGGGCCGTCACCGATTGGGCGCAACAAGGTCGCCTCGCGGCCGACGATAAAGTCCGCCCCGCCGGAACCAACGAACCTTGGGTCCGTGCGGCCGATCACGACATCATCGGCGACTATCTGTTCGTGAAGTCCACGATGGCTCCGCCTGCGATTCCCCTCAAAGCGCACGAAGCACTCGAACCGGTCGAGATGGATGTCGGCTGGCGCAAGTCGCGCGAAGACGACGACGATGACGTCGACATGATTCCGCTCATCGACATCAGTCTCGTGTTGCTCATTTTCTTCATGATGACGGCGGCGGTTTCGGCACTGTCGCCCGTGGCGGTGCCGGAGATGAAAAACATCGCCGACCTGAAAACGGGCGGTGACGCCTTCACGGTGACGATCGACAAAAATCCTCTAGGCGAAGTGATTTACTCGGTTCGCATTGGGGATCGTGCCCCGGAAAAGATCGATGCCGATCTGCCGACGTTGGCGGCGGCGCTCGTCCGGCTCGATGCAAAACTCGCCGAGGTTCTTTCGGCAGGGAACGCGCCGCCGGAGGTGCGAATCGCCTGCCACAAAGAACTGCCGAGCGAACGGGTCCACGAACTTTCCAAGGAACTGCAACGGCGGAAAGACGACAAAAAGATCTCGCTGTTCGGTGCGGAAGTCAACGAGAAAAACACATGAGCGATGCATGGTCGATCCGGTTTGAAGGGTCGGATGCGGTCGCGTCGGTTGCGACCGCGAACGCCGTTCTCGAAGGGCTGCGCGACGGCGAATGGGAGCCATCGGATGAAGTCCGCGGCCCCACCGATACCGATTGGCTCGCGATCGAAGATCACACGGCATTTGCCGAAGCCGTCGCGGAGATGGCACCGCCGCCCGTCGAAAAACCCGACGACACCAAACTCGACATGAACCCGCTGATCGACGTTGCGCTCGTGTTGTTGATCTTCTTCATCCTCACGACGACGTATTCGTCGCTGCGTCGCACGATCGAACTGCCGAGCGAACCCGAACAAAGTCAGGGGGCAGCGAAAAAGCTTACGCCGCAAGATGTCGAATCGCAGGTGTTTCGCGTCGAGGCATGGATGGCCGACGATCGACCGCGGGTGCGTATCAACGACAAACTCGTCGAGTTGGAAGACGTCGAAAAGGAAATGAAAGAGGTCGTGAAATCGACCGGCCGCCGCGAGATGATGCTCGAAGTCGATGGCCGGGTTCCGTGGGGTATCGAAGCCCAATTGCACGACGCGGCCAAGGCCGCCGATGTCAAACAGATCTACCGCAAGCCGAAGAAAGCCAACGGCTGAGCGATCATCGCAGAATCTGATCGGTGACGATGAGATCGTACTTGCCACCCTTCATAACGACTTTGAAGGTGGTCTGTTTAATGCTCTCGATTGGCTTCCCGCGATAGGCTTTTTCCATCCCGGCCAGCTTGTCCTCGATCTCGCGAGGGAAGTACGCCAAAAACGCTACGGGCGTGTAATCGAGTTGCAGCGCCTGCGCCACCGCATCGACGGACTTCACCCGCACATCATCGAAGCGAATCATCTGTGCGAGTAATGCGAGGTCGGCATCGGTTGCCACGACGAGCGGCTTCGGGGCCGACGGGTTCTTGAAGATGTACAACTTCTTGTTATCGGGGCTGGGAACCAAGATCGTCGCACTCAAGCCTGCCATCTGATTGACGTAATCGCCGCCACTCGACGTATCGAACTTGATAACCCACCGCAGTGCGCGGGCATAGGTGGAACCCGCCCCCGGGCCGCCGGGGCCGTTGCCTTTCCCGAAATCGCCGCCGGTCGTGCCATTGCCCGTGCCCGGCTTCGCACCGAGGAGCTTGTCGCGCAGGCTTTTGTCGAGGGTTGCCAGCGCCGCAGCCGCACCATCGGGGATTTCAATGTCGCCGCCGACATCGACCTTGATCCGCTCGCGAATTTCGTCTTTGACTTCGTTAATCTGCGCCTGTTTGTCGAGGCGGTTGATATCCGTGAGTTGCGGCATTTGGCCGAGCGCGAGGTCTTGCGCGCCACCGTTGCCTTCGCTGCCATCGCCGGTTTCATCGTCGCCGAACGCAATCACCGGAACGGGGTGCTTGTCGCGGGTTTGGAAAAATGTCGGCAACAGGAAGATCAACAGTGCGCCAAAGGCATACACGAGGATCGACATCGCCGTGCCGATCGGCATCTCGAGCCGCTTGTTATAACGCTCCCAGAATGGCTGTTCGAGGATGCCATCGGGGTCGAGGTCGCGGAACCCCGCATTCTCGATCGGTTCGATTTTCGGTTCGTCGTCGTGAAGCGTCGTTTGTGGGGCCATGATCGACTCCGATTCGTTCGAGGTTTGTCTCGTCTCGATACCACAACGCAATTTGCCGCGCGATTGTTGGCACAACTGAAATTATAACGCCAAATCGTGCGGTACTGCAACGCTTAAAAATCGCCTGCATCGCGCTTCGACCAGTACGGCAGGAACAGCCCGCCATCGACGTGCAGGATTTCGCCGGTGATGTAATCCGAGGCCGGTTCCGCGAGGAACAGAATTGCGCGCGCGACTTCTTCGGATGTCGCCAGTCGGCCCCACGGCAACGACTTGGCCGCTTTCTGAATCGTCTCTTCGGAAAAGAACTTGCGCTCGCCCGGCGTATCGGTCCAGCCGGGGTAACAGATGTTGACGCGAATTTTCTCTTGGAGGAGTTCGCAGGCGGCCGTGCGGGCCATCTGATCGATGGCCGCTTTCGCCATGTTGTACGCCATCGCGTTGGGGAACGCGATCTGTGCGTGCGGCGAACTGACGATCACGACCGCGCCGCCCTGTCCTTGCTTGACCATCTGATTGCAAGTGGCCCGCAAGCAGTAGTAGGCCCCGAACATCGAGACTTCGATCGTACGGCGAAAGCCCTTCATGTCTGCGGTCAGGAACGGTTCGCGATCGCTGTACACGGCCGACGAGATGAAAATGTCGATTCGCCCGAGTTCTTTGACGGTCTCGGCCACCATCGCATCGACGGCGACGGGGTCGGAGACATCGGTTTTCGATGGCATCGCTTTGCGACCCAGCGCCCGAATCTCTTCGACGGCTTCCATCACATTTTGTTCGCCGGAGTAATAGTTCAGCACGACATCCGCACCGGCTTTCGCCAGTGCCACCGATGTCGCCCGACCGATCCCCGACGACGCCCCGGTCACCACTGCGACCTTGCCCACCAAAGATTGAGACATGTCCGCTCCTACGCACACCCGCGAATTCGTCCGAAACCCGTAGATATTGTCTTACGAACCCGCGACGGAGTGACGCGGAAAGATCAATCGTCCTTGGCCGAACGCGGTTTCGCGAGGCCGGCTTTCTCCATCAGCGACTGCGCGAAGACGTCTTCGGTGGCATGGGCCGCTTCTTCAGCGACGATTTGTGCCGAGGCCGAAAGTTGGTATTCGATCTTGAACTGATGGCTCGATATGCCGATGAGATCGCCCGGTTTGATGAGCCGCTGTGCGACTCGCTCCCCATTCACTTTCGTGCCGTTTTGGCTCCGCAGATCGCGAACGTACCAGACGCCGGCCTTGAACGTGAACTCGCAATGCTGACTGGAAACGTTGGCGAATTCGAGGCAAATGTCGTTCGATTTGCGTCGACCGACGGTCATCACATCGCGAATCAACGGGATCGCATCGCCACCGCCGACGGGCACGAGTTCGCCATGAATGAGATTGGACATTATGTATCTCGCCGCTACGAGGAAGAAAAATTAAGAGTGCATCATCGAACTCAGTATACCCCAACACGTGCATCATTTTCGACGGGAGAATCCACAAAAAAACCGATCCGCCGCACAGAAGAGCGTTAGCCCTTCACGGCGACGGATCGGCGAATCAATATTACTGTCGCGAACCGTTTAGCGGCCGCCACCTGGGAAGTACGGGTTGCCCATCGCGGGGCCGGATGGCGGTGCGTAGAAGGCACCCATCAACGGGGCGGGCGTCTGGAAGTGGCCGTTGTATGGCCAATACAGATACCACGGGGCGGCCTGGAACGCGGGCAGCGGGTTCTTCCCGAACAGCTTCGCGAACGGGCCTTGTGGGTACGACGAGGGTGCCGATTGTGGGCAGCCAGGGCCGGAACAACCGCCCGCACGTACATCGACCGCAGTAGCAGCCACCATCGCAATGGCGACCAGCGAATAGAAAAATGTCTTCATGTTCCCTCTCGGCAGTTTCGATCCTTGAAACGTTGGCACACTCCCTACGAGCGCACCGAGAATTCAACTTCAACAACATGCCCGACGAATGCGATTCGTGCGGGTATTCGGACTCGCGTCCGATTGGTTTTTTGCGGCAGGCAGACGGGTAATCCCCACGTCGCGCCCGATCCGATTCACCGATTCAAATTGCCAGCGTTACTTCACCGGCGCAGGCATGACTGTGGGTGCCACAGTCGGAACCACCGTCGCGCTGATGGCTTCGCTCGAACCGCAACCGCTCGGGCTGCTGCACGCACTCGATTTGTGGCGGTGTGCGAACGGATGCACGCGATGGAAGACGTTCGTGAGTGTCGTCAGTGCATAGCGGCCCCAGCCCGCCCGCGATCCGCAACTCGAACAGCCACTGCCACCGCAATTGCCGTTCGCACAGTTATTTTGCGGTGGGTTGTAGCGGAGGTCCGACGTCCAAGGTCCGTACGGCTCGAATGGGTAGTAGCCCTGGTATGGGCCATAGTTAAACAGCGGGCCGTGTTGGTGAATTTTACCGAACAAGCCCATACAGAAACCGCCGCAACCCATGTTCGGGAACGGGAATTGGTGTTGAGCCTGCGCTTTGCTCGAAATGGCGAACAAGAGGGGGATCGCGAGTAAACTCGCGACGGTCAGCTTCTTCATCGGATCCATCCTTTGTGCGTGGCATCTGGACCGTACGCAGACCGCCTACCGGCCGTCCTTGGTCAGATTGGCACAATCATTCCCGATGAACCGCACGGGGGCAAGAATATCGAAGTGCAAAACGGCGAGTTGATGAATCGCTAACAGGCACGAAACGAGCAATCGTTTCGGTGCGTAACATCCAGCGCAATCGCCCGACCGCTACAAACGTCAGGAGCTACTCGAATAATCGCGATACCAGCACCGCGAAGCCGGGCAGCACGTCGCCACCAGTCAACTCCTGACGGGAATTCGCGAACGTTGGTTCGTCGTTAGGCTGGTAGATGGTGACGGTCCGATCGTGCGGGTCGATCACCCAGACGAGGCGTACGCCCGCTGTTAAGTACGTGTCGATCTTTTCGTGTAAATCTTCCAGAACCGTACTCGGCGAAGTGATCTCGACGATCAGCGTCGGCAAGCCGTGAATGATCGTGTGCGCATCGGTTTGCTGCACCATGACGTCGGCCGAAACGTACGCCACATCGACGCCGAAACCCGTGGTTTCGTCGTCCGCACGAAGCTGCACCGAGGCTTCGCCGCAGACGACGTTGCCCCACGGTCGCGGTTGTGCGTACCGCCAAATGTTCAAAAATGTCGAGGCATTCGCCATCGAAACCGAATGAAAACGATTTCGTCGCGTCATGTCTTCCTCCCGCAGTTCGCCGTCGATGAGCCAACGCCGCTTGCCATCGTCGGGCATCGCCAGCAGGTCGGTCATCGTCATCGGTTGCGTCAGCGTCGCCATGTTCGTTTCCCCCGCTCTTCAATTACTCACGTGATTTGCAGCAATGTTCATTCAAATAATCGCGATACCAGCACCGCGAAGCCGGGCAGCACGTCGCCGCCAGTCAACTCCTGCCGGGCATTCGCGAACGTTGGTTCATCGTTAGGCTGGTAGATCGTCACGGTCCGATCGTGCGGGTCGATCACCCAAACGAGGCGTACTCCTGCTGTTAAGTACGTGTCGATCTTTTCGTCTAAATCTTCCAGAACCGTACTCGGCGAAGTGATCTCGACGATCAACGTCGGCAAGCCGTGAATGATCGTGTGCGCATCGGTTTGCTGTACCATCACGTCGGCAGAAACGTACGCCACATCGACGCCGAAACCCGTGGTTTCGTCGTCCGCACGAAGCTGCACCGACGCTTCGCCGCAGACGACGTTGCCATGTGGCGGTTTTTGCTTGGATCGCCAGACATAGAGTTCGCCCGAAACATTCGCCATCGCAATCGAGTGAAAACGATTTCGTCGCGTCATGTCTTCCTCCCGCAGTTCGCCGTCGATGAGCCAACGCCGCTTGCCGTCGTCGGGCATCGCCAGCAGGTCGGTCATCGTCATCGGTTGCGTCAGCGTCGCCATGTTCGTTTCCCCCGAAGTTACCTTCCGTGAGATTGTACATCTCTGCTCGCGCGCAATCGTTCGAGCTTCTCCGAATTGATGCCGAACGCGCCGATTCGCCGCGAGGCGGGTTCCGCGCCGTGGCAATCGCTACCGCCGGTGGTGGCGAGGTCGTGCGACTTGGCCCATTCACGCAGCGTGTCCGACCAGCTTCGCGTCGCCGATGGGAACGCACACTCGATGGCAGTCATGCCCATTTCGCAAAAGGCCGCGAACCGCTCGAGTGTCAAATCTTGCGGTGGATGTGCGAGCGCGGCCACGCCGCCACAACCGCGAATTAACGCGATCGCTTCGTCGATCGGTATGCGGTGGTTCGTCGGCGGCGCGAACGGTTCGAGGTATTTGCGAAACGCTTCGTGCCGCGTTCGCACGAACTGGGCATCGACGAGCAACCCGGCCAGATGGCGTCGGCCCAGGCTCTCGGCGACGGCTTCGACGCGACTCACCGCATCGGCGGGTATCGTCGTTGCATTCCGTGCGAGTTCGGCAAGGTACGCATGAAACCGCTCGCGGCGACGCAGACGAATCTGTGCCAGTCTCGCTTCGAGTGCCTCGCGGTTTTTACCGAGGAAATAGCCGAGCAGGTGATACTCGCGGCCCTCGTACTCTGTGGAAATTTCCACGCCGTCGACGATCTCGAGCGGCCTCGAATGGGATGCACTCGCCGCCTCGCGAGCCATCGCACAGGCGACCGTCGTGTCGTGATCGGTGATCGCAATCGCACGCAAACCCGCCAATCGCGCATAGGCGACGACCTGCGAGGGCGTGAAATCGCCATCGCTGTGGAACGTGTGTACGTGCAGATCGGCCGCGATCGGCCGGGCGAGATTCGCCATTTGCAGGCACAACTGCGTGAACGGCTGGCGTCGCGGCATTGCAAAAAGTGGTCTTTTAAGGTACGAGTGGTGTGGCCAGTTCGACGGGTGCAACCGGTTCGACGACTTGCTCTGGCAGTACGGGTTTCGTCTTTGCGATCTTGTCCAGAATGCCGTTCACGAAGCTCGGCGAGTTCGCCGAACCGAATCGGCGTGCGAGTTCGATCACTTCGTCGATCGCGACGGCAATCGGCGTCGGTACGGGGGCATGACGGAGTTCGTACGTCCCCAACCGCAAGAGGTTGCGGTCGACGGGCAGCATCCGCGTGATCCGCCAGTTCTCCGCCGTCGCCGAGATGACGGCATCGATTTCGCTCTGTTTCGCAAGCACGCCATCGTACACCTCGAGGCAAAACCCGACGCTCTCGGCATCGTCGCGCAGGCGGTCGCCGACAAATTTCACGATCGCCTTCCGTGTAATTTTCGTGGGGTTCTGATCTTTCTGAAACAGCAGTTGCAGCGCCACTTCACGGGCACGCGATCGTCGCATCATGTCGTTCGTCCTCGGTTTCTACCGTGATTCTATCGGAACCGAGCCACAAGTCCGGCTTGTGGATGTGCGTGCAATCGACCTTCGCTGCGACTCAGGATGGATTGACATCCCCGCTCGCTCACCCACGGTTGGCGCAATCACTCGCTGCCATCGTGCGGGCACGGTGTCCCATGCAGCCTGGTAAGTTTTTTCGAGCGGGATCAGGATGTGCGCGTACGCCGCGAGGAAAAGTGGCATGTCCGGGAGTGATTCCCCCACGGCGATCGTCTCGATGTACGCCTGCGTAATCTGGCTGCATTCGTAGGCCACCAGTGTCAGCGGTCGTTCCAATCGCAAAAGAAATGGATCGTCTTCGACTCGTGCCCAAATCGCGGTGTGGATGCCTTGCGGGTCGCGACGGCCCGGCGGGAACGGGTCGATCAGCAGCAAGTGGATGCGGTGTTCGAGCAGTTCGCACGCTTTCTGGATGAAGGCGTTGAAGGCATTCGTATTGTTCTTGTTCCCCGGCGAAACAATCTCGATCATCGCGACGATCCGGTCGCCACAGACGTGCCGCACCGCAATCGAGCTTTTCTTACGGCGATGGAACTCGGGCGGCGACTGGGCGTAGTGCGTCGTCTTCGGTTTCGTGCGTGCCAGGGTAGCGGTTCCGCCGCTCGCATACTCCTCGCCGGTGATGTCTTGCAGCGTAAGCACGTCCGGCCCAAACCCGGCGGCTTGCTGCTCGGGCAGTGCGTAGTAATCGCCGGGGAGTAGCCCGCGGTTGAGAGCGCGACCGATCTCGGATATCCACTCGTGATGGAAGGCATGGTAAATCCCCGCTTCGACTCGCGTCCAGTCGTGCATTGGCATGGCATATCCTCCGAACGCTATTGTACTGCCTTCACTTCGCGCGGCGGTGAGAACTTCGCTTCGAGATCGGCGAGCCGCTTCCGGAAGTCGGCTCGTTCGACTAGAATCGTAACAGGAGGTTTCACCATGCCGCTACGCGACCACTTTCGCTCGCCCGTAAACGATACGCACTCCTGGGACGAAGTCCACGGGCAGTGGCCTGGGGAAATCGTCCGGGACTTGACCAAGATATTGCCCGCCGGGTTCCGGTCCGCGCCCAAGGTTCACCTCGGTTCGCCCTTTGAAGTCGATGTCTGTACCTACGACCTCGACACCCGCGACCCGGATGCCTCCGTCGACATCGGCGTCGGCGGCACGGCTACGCAAGCCATCCTGGCCCCGTCCTATACGGTCGAGGCCGACTTGTCCGAACAGGACGAGTACGAAGTCCGCATCTACGACGCCGAGCGGGGCCGGCATCTGGTCGCTGCCATCGAGATCGTGAGTCCGTCGAACAAGGACCGTCCGGAGACCCGCGAACTGTTCGTCAATAAAGTGGCAGCGCTGTTGAAACAGGGCGTGTGCGTGTCGCTCGTCGATCTGGTCACCGTCCGGCACGCCAACTTGTACGCCGACTTGTTGTCTCTGCTCGATCGCATCGACCCGCAACTCGCTCCCCGGCCACCGCACTTATATGCGGTCACGCTGCGTGCCCGCAAGACGCCGAAGCAGCGATCTCGCCTCGACGCCTGGTTCTACCCGATGACCCTCGGCCAACCGCTGCCGACGCTCCCCATCTGGCTCACCCCCGACCTTCGCGTGCCACTCCCGCTCGAAACTAGCTATCAAGAGACGTGCCAGATTCTGGGCATCGCGTGACGTCACTTCGCCCGTGGCGGCGGGGCGAGTTCGCGGGGTTTTGGCGGCGCTTCGAGGTCGGCGATCCGCTTCTGAAAGTCGGCTCGCTCGCGCAGCGGGTTCATGTCCGAGTCTCGCTTCATCTGTGCGGCCAGTTTCGCGGGTAAATCGAAGAAGTGCCCTTTGCCGGTCGGCGTCTTCCGCAACAGCGTCAATGCCTTACTTGCGTACTCTTCTTTCCGCTTCGCATCGTCTTTGGCGAGTCCGCTCGCTTGACTCCAGGCACACGCGGCGTTGTAAAGTTGGCGGTCATCGGTAGTCGCCAGTTTCTCGTAGGCGATAGCTGTGGCCAGCAAGTTCGTTTGGTCTTTCTTTTTGGCGAATACCTGCACGCGAATGTCGAGCAACCCCGGTACGTCCCCAGCCGGTTGCTTCAACGCGAAATCGAGATCGGCAAGGGATTTCTCGGCTTTATGACAAGTGACAATTTTCTTATCCATGTCTGGAACCGCATTCAGAAATCGCCCGTCTAAGAGTTTCTTCTCATGCCACGGCAATAACACATTTCGAGCTTTGCCAAACCAATCTGCTGCCTCGGCGAAGTTGTTGCGCCCATTTTCTAACGTACCCAGTTTGAATAAACTAACGAACAGATCAGTTTGCGAAAATGCGTTTGTCGGGTCGGCGTCGGCGAGCCGCTGCTTCACGACGAGGCCCTTCTGGTAGAACTCGAGTGCCTCCTTCGTCTGGCCGAGTTGGAGCGTCACGTCGCCGAGCTTGTTGAAGCTGACGCTCAGGCCGAGTTGCGCCACGGCGTTTTTCGGGTCGGCGTCGGCGCGCCGCTGACGCACCGCGAGGCACTTTTGGTAGAAGTCGAGTGCCTCCTTCGTCTGGCCGAGTTGGAGCGTCACATTGCCGAGGTTGTCGAAGCTGATGCTGAGATCGAGTTGCGCCAGTGCGTTGTTCGGGTCGTCGTCGGCGAGCCGCTGCTTCACGACGAGGCCCTTCTGGTAGAACTCGAGTGCCTCTTTCGTTTGGCCGAGTTGGAGCGTCACGTCGCCGAGCTTGTTGAAGCTGACGCTCAGGCCGAGTTGCGCCACGGCGTTTTTCGGGTCGGCGGCGAGCCGCTGCTTCACGACGAGGCCCTTCTGGTAGAACTCGAGTGCCTCTTTCGTTTGGCCGAGCTTGAACGTGACGTCGCCGAGGTTGTCGAAGCTGATGCTGAGGTCGCGTTGCAGCACGGCGTTTTTCGGGTCGTCGTCGGCGAGCCGCTGACTCACCGCGAGGCCCTTTTGGTAGAAGTCGAGTGCGTCCTTCGTCTGATCGAGTAGAAGCGTGACGTCGCCGAGCTTCTCGAAGCTGACGCTGAGGTCGCGTTGCGCCTCGGCGTTTTTCGGGTCGTCGTCGGCGAGCCGCTGACTCACCGCGAGGCCCTTTTGGTAGAAGTCGAGTGCGTCCTTCGTTTGGCCGAGTTGCAGCGTCACGTCGCCGAGCTTCTCGAAGCTGACGCTGAGGTCGCGTTGCGCCTCGGCGTTTTTCGGGTCAGCCTCCGCGAAGCGGAAGGCCATTTCATGTCCGGCCTGATATTCCTTTTGAGCGGCGAGTGTGTTGCCGAGTTGCTGCTCGATATTGCCCATCTGGAAATGGCTCCAGACCAGCGTTTGATCTGGGCTGCCTTGTTTACGAGCTTCATCGAGGATTTTCTTCAACCCGGTGCGGGCCTTCTCCAACAATGCGCGGCGGAGGTCTTGCGTTCCGGGGCGGTCCTCCAACATGCTCTGAATATCGAAGACGAAGTCGCCGTAGGCATCGCCTAGCATCTTCGTCCGCTGGCCGACGACCACCAGCGTGGCCTCCACTTCCTTCGTCTTGGCGACGGCGGTCGACTCGGCGGCCTGCGTCAGCACCAACTGCTGTACCGTGGCTTGTTCGGCCTCTTGCGTTTTCACCAGTTGTTGCGCTGTCACGTACTCCGCATCGGTCGCTCGCTTCGCTTGCCACAGGCTCATGCCAATTCCTGCCGACAACACCGCGAACACTACGGACGCACTCCATGTCAGCACTCGTCGCCGCGTGTCCGAACGGGCTTTGCCGATCTCGGCTTGCTTCGCGCGTTCGTCGGCATCGTGTCGCAATTTCGCCACGATCTTCGCGACTTCGTAGCCGTTGGCGGGTCGCTCGGATGGCTCGACGGCGAGGCACCGCTTCGCGAGCGCACGCACTTCCGGTTCGGCGCCGCACGCGTCGAGCCGCGCGAACGCATCGCCGACTTTGCCCTTCGCCGCGAGTTGCCGCGTACTCTCGGCATCGACGCCGACGAACACCGGTTTTCCCGTGAGCATGGCACACAAAATCCCACCGAGGCCGAACACATCGCTGCGCTCGTTCACCTGATCGATGGCCCCAATCGCCTGCTCCGGCGGCATGTACGACGGCGTGCCCATGATCGCACCGGCACTCGTGTGCGAGTCGTCCGCCGTGCGCGGATCGTAGAACGTGCTGACAATCGATGCTTCGGGCGTGGTGGCCTCGCTGTCCGAGCGGAACTTCGCGAGTCCCCAGTCCATCACCTGCACTTCGCCGAACGCACCGACCATCACGTTCAACGGCTTCAGATCGCGGTGAATGACGGCGTGACTGTGGGCGTAGCCGATCGCCTGCGCGATCGCCTCGAAGATCGCGAGGACGTTCAGTTTCTCTTCGCCCGGCTGCCTGATGAGGTCTTCGAGCGTGCGGCCCTTGATGAGCTTCATCACGAGGTACGGCTTGCCGTCGGCCGTGGTGCCGAGGTCGTGAACGGGCGGGATACTCGGGTGTTGCAGTTGGCCGGTGATGTATGCTTCGTAGTGAAACCGCTTGATGATGAGATCGGTCGCGAGCTTATCGTGGAGCAGTTTCACGGCCACCGACCGCTTCAACACGTGATCCCATGCGGAGTGGACCTCGCCCATTCCCCCTTTGGCGATGATGCCTTGCAATTCGTAACGCTCGCCAATGTCGAGCGGTTGGGATTTCGGCGAAACCGAGAATGTCGCCGAGTGCTTGTTCTGCTCCGGCGTCGCGGCCTGGGTGCCCGAACCGGCGGGTGTGTCGATCATGGGGGGAACTCCGATGGGTGGTTGGCATCAGTATAACAAAGCCGCGATCCGATGCGAACCCACGCGAATTGCGAAAGTCAAAAAATCGCAGGCGATCCGACGTAAGTCGACTTTTGCATCGTGCGCGAACGGACGCAAAAGTGTCGCGAAATGACGCAAAAGTGTCGCATCCTGTCGATTTTGTGTCGATGTCGGTCGATTTTCGGTCGCATTCGGTCGATTTTTGACCAGTATTTTCGGCTTATGCGTAATCGACAACAATCGACGCAACCCACAACGAGAGTGAGAGATGCAGCAAACAACCTCGGAACCGATCGGCGATTTGCGATCAAAAAGGGGCATTTTGAGACGCAAAAACACCCGAAAAACCGGTTTTGGAGCCACCGCAATTGTGACTTACGTCGATTCCGCGACAAATCCCGCTCCGTAAACCGATTCGATCACGCGAATATTGCCGATGATATGCTCGTTCCACTCAGCCAGTTCCGTTGCCGGTACCCAGAGTTCGCGGTAAATCGGGCCACCACCGAGTTGTTGCACGGGGTAGCGAGCGACGAATTCGTCTTCGATATCGAATTCGGTGATGAATCCACAGTGCCCGGCTTCAGACTCTTTGCTGTTCCACTGCGTGATGATGGCGCGAGCATACTCGCGTGTGACGACCGGATAAAAGATCGGCTGCCAGGCCAAGCGAGTTGGGAATTCGCGGTATCCCGACTCTGCAATGAGCTCGAGTTCCCGAAGCCCTACGGGCCGATATAGCAGCATGTTTGAAGTTCCAGTCGTTGTCGTCATCGTGCCAATTCGCGGAATTTTGCGCTTTCCGCTACGCGGAATCGCCGTCTAGAATACATTAGCAGAACCAAATGAACGTGGGGCGGGTGCCCTATTCCCAAAATGGCTCCGTAGAGGTCGTGAATTTGTATGGCGAAGGAAGAAGCGATCGAAGTCGAAGGGCGGGTCAAGGAGGCATTAGCCAACACGCAATTTCGAGTCGAACTCGACATCGGCGGCGAGGTAATTGCGCACGTGGCCGGGAAAATGCGCAAGAACTTCATCCGAATTATTCCCGGCGACCGCGTGAAAGTCGAGATTTCCCCGTACGATCTCACCCGTGGCCGAATCATCTATCGCGCCCGCTAAACGAAAACTTGAATCAAAATTGTCGGTTTGCCGAAGTTTTTTCTTGACATCTCCCCCCGAATTCGACAGTTTACTTAGCGTATCGCCATGATGGCGACTGTTTCGCGATAACTGCCACGGAGGGTTCGAGAGATGATCATCCAGACGGAATCGAAAGCACAAGGTTGGCGAGCGGTGGCCGTGCTCGAAGGGCGCGGCGAGGCACTTCTGTTCGTCGGTCGTTCGACGACGCAAATTCGGGCGGGCTACATCGAAGCCTTCACGGAACTCCTCGACGAAGAAGAACGCGAACTGGTTTCGGGAATCCAAATGCAACAGTGGCAAGGCAGCCCGGATGCCGGTCGCTGGATCTTCAAAACCGACCTCCGCCTCCCAACGAGCGCACTACTCGCCGAAAAGCTGATGAAGGTCGCGTAATGGAACGTCCCGTAATAGGCGTCTGGGGCCGAAAGGCCCCGACGTCGATAGCGGAAACTTACGTTTGCGCGATGAGTCGGCGGTTACGCATGATTTGGGGGGCGAGTTTGAGGAAAAATTGCCCGCCGAGCCAACCGCCGAACGATGTGAATACGAGGATAGCGATTGCGACGGGAAGTCCGTTCTGCCAGTCGTTGAGCGGTGCGGTGCTGATGCCGAGAATGCGGTAGAAACCTTCGAGCGCGGGGTACGATTGTTCCCCACGGCCGACCGATGCGACGAAGAGATCGAGCGAGGCCAAAACGCCAGTGAGAATGCCGTGGCGTAAGCCGCTGCCCGTTGTCGCCCCCGCCACCGCACCACCGAGAAACAGTAGAATTCCAGCAATTTGCACGCCGACGATGCCACCGCGAGACAAACCACCCGTCTGGAATGCACCCGACGATACACGAAACATCAGATTGCGAATTTCATCCGACGCGGCGATCCCTGCGAAGGCGATCAAACTGCCGACGACCACACGAAGCCACGCGGTCGGCGGTATTGAATCTCTTGGGTTGGTCGTTTTCAAACCCGACAATAAGGCGAGATTGGACGAACGCAGATTTGGATTCGGCAACGCATCGAGTAATTCCGGTGCCGACGGCCAAACGTTCGAGCCGATCCAGGCCGCAACGGATGCGATCATCGGAAACCCGAGGCTGAGGATGGCAAACCAGATGGCGTTCGGTTCGGAAGAGTCGTTGAAGTCGTTCGCGATCAATAACAGTGCAAACGCGATCCCAACGAATAACCCTGGCCCCGCAGTGTGCGTTCGGCCCGCCCCGCAGAGCAACCCGCCACCGAATATCGCTAGAAACCGCAACCCGAGCACGATCCCCGCATCGGGAGGCGTTCCGCCCATAATCGCTGAGGTCAATTCTCGAAACGCCACGAGCAGCCCGACTGTTGCGATTGAGCCGAGGATTATGCGAGAGAGAAAGGTCGGACGGATCGGATCGGGCGGGGGCGCGGTCGCCGTTTCCGCTGTCACGAACGCCTCTTGTGGCGCAATCAGTCGCGCGGCACACTTCGGGCAGTGCGTTTGGCCGGTAAAAGCCACTTCACAATTCGAGCAGAATAGTTGCATTTGAGCTAATCGGTGCGGCCGGGCGATGGTCCCATTCTCCGCGAAGTATAGAACGCAGTTCGCGTCGAGCAAACTCTTCGCGCACGTCGCGAATTCCGACTTACCTCGGATCGCCGCGTTTACAAAATGGCCAGCCAGCCGATCCAGGACCAGCCGCCGGTGGCGAGCACGATGCCGAGAACGATCACTTTGAATGCGAACATGCAGGTGGCGATGATGCCGAGGAGGCGGCCGGCTTTTGCGGTCGCTTCGCTGGCGGGGTCCATGCGGCCTTCGGCCATCGCGCGGAGGCAGGCATTTCCCACGAGCCAGGCGATGATGCCGAGTGGGCCGATGAGTAACGAGATCAGGCCGAGCACGAGTGCCCATTGCGAGCGGTCGGGTCGGTCGAAATCGGGGCCATCGGGGTCGTAGCGCTTCGCGCCGCGATAGTTTTGCACGCATCCGAAATCTGCGGACTTACGCCGGAGTTCGCGATACGTGCGATTCTGATCCTGTTTCCCAATCATGACGGTACCCGCTTATCAGACACGTGGCCGTTCGGCTCATCCATGATGACCGTCGCTTCCGGATTATTCCTCGCACGTTCCGCAATATTGTCGAGGCGATCGCGTTCGATTGCAACAGTAGAATCGACAGATGGTAGATTTTTATCGGGTCGCGGATCGACCGAACTCAGCAAGTCGCCGTACGGCACCCAGCCATCGACGTGCAACAACACCGCTTTCAGTATCGCCATCAGCGGCATTGCCAAGAATAGCCCGGCGATGCCCCAGACGAGGTGCCAGTACAGGCAGGCGATCATGACCGTCGTGGCGTTGAGGTCCATGCTGCGGCCCATCACCCACGGGACGATGATGTAACCCTCGAACGTGACGACGCAAGCGTAGACCAGCATGATGCCGAACGCGGTCGTCGGCTGGCCTTGAATCACCGCTTCGAGCATCGGCAGCACGCCCGCCGCGAGCGTCCCGATGTACGGCACGTACGTGAACACGAACGTCACCACGCCCCACAGCAGATATTGTTCGAGGCCGCAAACATACTTGTAAAACAGGCACAAAACGACGGCGAGAACGAAGTTGACGATCGTTCGCCAATACAAATACGTTCGGATCGACTCGGCGATGGCGGCGAGTGCCGCCGTCACGCGGCCCTGAGTGTCCTGGCTCGTCCCAAAGATCGCCCGCACCTTCTTCGCCAACAATTCGGCTTCGAGCAGCAAGAACAACACGATGAACAGAATCAGCACCAACTCGGTGAGTTGACGCAGTCCAACTCCGGCGATTCCCTTGATCGAATCGGCGACGTTTTGCGGCGTGAACAGTTCCTTCACGCTCCGGTAAACGTTCGATTCATTCGCCTTGAGCGGCAGAATTCCCTGGAACCGCGCCGTCGGGAACATCGCGTGCAAGTTCTCGGCGACATCTTCGTACTTTTGCTTCCAGCCGTCTTTGCCTTCTTCGGACGATGGCAGGCGGTTGATGAACTGCGGGATGGCCGCCGCGGCGATGACCGTCACGGTGCCCGCCATCACGATGAGGATCATGATCGACGAGAAGCAGGCGAAGAACCACGGTAGCCGCAGTTTCGTGTGCAACCCCGCCGCGAGTGGGTACAACAGCGCCGCGAGTAATGCGGACATCGTCAGCGGGATGAAGATCGACGAGCCGAAGTAGAGCGCCACGGAGACGCCGAGCATCCCCAGGAAGTTCAGCCCGTATCGCGTGAATGCCGTCAGGTTGAGATTCATATGCGAACGCCTTTTTCTCAGCCATCGATCAATTCCGCGGCACGGAGGGTGTTGTACAGTAGCATCGCAATAGTCATTGGGCCAACCCCACCCGGAACGGGCGACAACCAGCCCGCCACATCGGCGACGCCCGCATCGACATCGCCGACCAGTTTGCCATCGACGAACGACGTACCGACGTCGATCACCACGACACCCGGTTGCACCATATCGGGTCGAATGCAGTTCGGCACACCCGTCGCGGCAATCAGGATGTCTGCGGAACGGCAGATGTCCTTCAGGTTTGCGGTCCGCGTGTGCGCCACTGTTACCGTTGCATCGCACCCCGCCGGGTTCGCCGCCGTCGGCTTTTGCATGAGCATCAACGCGAGCGGCTTACCGACGATGTTACTGCGCCCGACGACAACGGCATGTTTTCCCGCCCACGGAATGCCGTTGCGGGCGACGAGTTTCACGACTCCGTGCGGCGTACACGGGTAGTAACGCGGGTGGCCGGCAGTCAATCGGCCGACGTTTTCCGGGTGAAAGCAATCGACATCTTTCAGCGGCGCGACCGCGTGAATGACAGCATCTTCGCGGATCTGCTTCGGGAGCGGAAGCTGAACCAGAATGCCGTGGACCGCCGGGTCCGCATTGAGTCGATCGATCAGGGAGAGGAGTTGCTGTTCTGAAGTATCCGCCGGAAGGGTGTGCAACCAGTTGGCGATACCAATTTCGTCGCAAGATTTTCGCTTGTTGCGTACGTACGTCTGGCTAGATGGGTTCTCGCCAACGAGCACCGCCGCCAATCCCGGAGGCCGTTTGCCCGCCGCAATCCGAACGGCCACCGTTGCCGCCATCTCCGTGCGCAGCTCTTGCGCAAGCGCTTTCCCGTCGAGTCGTTTCGCCGTCATGGCATCCCCAAGTTATTAAAGGCGAGTGGGTACTTCGTTACTTCGGAACCGGCAACGTTGCCAAATTGCCCAGAATGATAACGTCACAGAAGTGTCGGGCGAAGAAGAATAACCATTCGAGTTGCGACCTTTGTAAAATCTTTACGTTGAATGTAGGCGGAATGTCCGTCAACGAAATGATCTCTTCCAGATCTGAGATGGTGTAAGTAGCCTTGCCTGATTCGGCATCGGCTGGCTTCACGCAGGCTCGCAACAACGAGGTGCCGATTTCCATGAACGCGAGGTCGTGTCCGGCGATGTAGCTCCACAATTCGATGCCAATGCGAACGGTCACTGTGACAGTTATGCCGTTTTTCTCGAAACAACAGTGCCATTTACCGTCTGGGGTTACTATCAAGCCGCTCGACAATTTCGTGGCGATGTTTCGCAGGATATGCCAGTCTTTCTTGTTGGATTGTTTCTTGGTGCCGTAGAGAACGCCATAGGTGAAATCGAGCTTCGTCTTGCCTGCTTGCTTGGCCCATGCTTCACTGTTGGCGAGGATGGTGTCGGCGAAGTTCTCGCTCATCTCATCGTTCAAGCAACGAGGCCCGCTTTTCAGTGTGGCTAAGCAGAGGGTATCGCCCATGATCTTCTTGCCATCGATTGCGGAATTCAACGTGTGCATCCCGCTGGGAGCAAATTCCCAGCCATACTTTGGCAGTACGACGGCCTCAACCATACGGCCCGCCGAAGTTTCCATCGACGAGAAAAGCTTGGCAGGAAGGATTGCTTCCTCGATCTCGCTGATTCGGGTGTAACCGTGCTGGAGCGTATAGAACATCAGCACGAACGGGCTAGTGTTGAATTTCGCAAATTTTGCATCCGAAGTTGGCAGACTCCTTATATGGCTCGTGATTCGGGTGCGGAATTCCGTCTCCATTGCTAACGCACGATCCGAAGATGCCGTATCGCTGTCCACCCGAACGAGCGACTGTAGCAGATCCGCCTTCGTCAATACCAGCGCCTCGGGTCGAGGAATCCCTTCGTGAGCCATGATTTCCTCAAATTTGTTTGCTTCGTCGCTTAGTCTTGGGGGCGGCGTAGGTTGGCTGAACATCACTTTCGTTTGCCCAGACGAATGTTTCGCCAGCCTTGAACCATTTCCGGGTCCGCACATGAGATTGAACGTAAACGATCCGGTATGCATCGGGCGGCGTCGGGGACGGTACCCATTTTCGCGAGTTCAGTTTGTCCAGTTCCGCTGCAATCACCTCGCCAGCAACACGCCCGAGTCGAGTGGGCACCGCATTGCCCACCTGAGCATATTGCTGCATTGTTTTACCACAAAATACCCATTCATCGGGAAATTCCTGGATGCGAGCGTACTCGCGAATCGAGAGGGCACGACATTCGGTTGGGTGGCAAAGCGACGTACTGGCGTGATTCGGCATCGTCACGAGCGTCGGGCATGGCAAATCGAACGTAAGACGCCTCCACCAACCCGATCTGCCACCCTTGGCGAACCATGCCTTACCCATCGACTCCTTCTGGATTTCCTCGGGCAGGCTGCGCCAGTTGGAACCGGGCGGTACGAGAGCGAGAAAGCTCTTTTTCCTCGGGCTAAAATCCATGACGACCGGTTCCGTCTCATTCAAGTCGCCAATAGCATCTCGCAGAGTCGCCCACGTGAGCCGCTCGGTTTCATCGGGGAAGAGGGAGAGTTCCGTCGGTTTGGCGACCGGCGCGCCGTGGGTAGGGTCTGGGAAGTTCACCACGGACTGAAATCGGTTACCGATGAAGATCGCCCGTTCGCGAAGTTGGGGTGCGCCGTAGTTCACGGCGTTTACCTCGAAGCCGTCCATGTGATATCCACCGCCGATCTTCTGGAGATCGTTTGCGAACGAGCGGATAACCGAACCTGCGACTTCATCGTCAGTAAGCGGTGCGCCACCATTGTCTGGTCTTCGGTCAATCGGTCGGTGGTTGAGCGCGGCCGAGAGTAGGCCACGGACGTTTTCCATCAGAAAGAACTTCGGCTGAATCGCCTCGATGAATCGAAGATACTGCCACAGCAGCGTGCCGCGGGGATCTTGAGTCGCGGCTCGCTTACCGGCAGTGCTGAACGACTGACAGGGTGGGCCACCTGCGAGGAGATCGACCTCGCCGGGATTGAGGCCGAGGGAGTCGAGGACTTTCTGAGGGGAGAGATCGGCAATGTCGCCTTCAAAGATTTTGAGGTCCGGGTCGAGTCGGCCAGCACGGTGATTCGTTCGGATGGTTTCGCAGAAAGCTCGCTCTTTCTCAACGCAGGCGACGACCCGAAACCGGCCCGTTTGCTCGAGGCCGAGATCGAGCCCCATCCCTCCTGTAAAGAGGGAGACCACCGTGTATTTCTTCTTCGTCATATATTCTTGTGTACCATATTTTCGGCCCCCTCGCCTCGCTTCAAATCGGAATCCCGAGTGCCGCACAGAGCTTTGGTAGCGATTCGCCCGATGGGCCGTACAAGCCAATGTCGGCCATCGTGCTCGCTTCGGTTTGCGTCAAATTACACTCGATGACGGTCGCGGGGGAAGCGCGATCTTGCTGTTTCGCAATCGGGATCAGGCTGGCGGCTGGGTAGACGACCGCCGATGTGCCGACGACGAGCAGCACGTCGCAAGTCTCTGCTGCGCGCTCGGCGCGTTGCCACACGTCGGGCGGCAACATCTCGTGGAACCAGACAATATCAGGCCGCAGCATCGCGCCGCAGTCGACGCACATCGGCAACTCGGACAGCACGTCCAGTTGGCGATCGCGAGTGATGCCGCACTGCGTGCAGCGCGTACGCCGCAGGCTGCCGTGAATTTCATGGACGCGAACGCTACCTGCCGCTTGGTGCAGCCCATCGACATTTTGCGTCACCACTGTGAAGTCTTTCCAGTGGCGTTCCATCGCGGCCAGCGCGTAGTGCCCCGCGTTCGGCAGCACGGTCTTCACGTTGGCCCGCCGCGCGTTGTAGAACTTCCAGACGAGTGCGGGATCCCGCTTGAAGCCGCTCGGCGTCGCGACATCCTCGATGCGATGGCCTTCCCAGAGGCCATCGGACGCGCGGAACGTCGGCACGCCACTTTCCGCCGACGCCCCCGCGCCGCTCAGCACGGCGACAGTTTTCGCGTTGCGAAGTGCTGCAACGGCCCTCGCGTGTTCGTCGGTCGGCATGGATATATCCTTCAAAACAACCTTACCCCGGCCCATATCCATTAGGAGGGCTTGGGAGGTCGAGTGGTGACGTTGTTGTATTCAAAACAGATCCGAGATAATCCAAAACCATCACTGACCGCAACTTCATCGTCTGCATTTCGGTTGTCAGTCGTGGCGGCTTCCGTATACCCTTATTTCCCGACAGGTTCTCGGTGGCCGCGCCATCGAGATGAAAAGGGAAGCCGGTGCGAATCCGGCGCAGGGCCGCTGCTGTAATCGGCGAGCGGTTCGGAGAAATGCCACTGCGCAAGCGGGAAGGCCATCCGAATCGCGTTCGTAGCCGTAAGCCAGAAGACCTGCCTGTCGTGGCGTTGGTTCGGGGCCTCGGACTCAGGCTACCGGTCAGGCTAGTTCCCGTGTGCTATGTGCGCATGGGGCCTGCCGCTGCCGGGTCGTCGACGCCCCAATTCTTGCCCGGCACCGGCAGAAAGGTTCTCTCGTGTCTCGCTTCTCGAAGCCCCGTCGCGCGTTTACTCTCATCGAGCTGCTCGTCGTGATTGCGATCATTGCAATCTTGATCGGCCTGCTCCTCCCCGCTGTGCAAAAGGTGCGCGAAGCCGCCGCCCGCGCCCAGGGGCAAAACAACCTCAAACAGCTCTCGCTCGCCGCGATGAACTACGAGTCGGCATTCCAGAAGTTGCCGCCGCACACCGACGCGAAAGTGTTTTACCCGAGTGGCCGATACTGGTTCGGCAGCACCGTCAGCAACACGAGTGCCCCGTACAACATTATCTCGACCGACCCGCAGAACGGCGTGCTCACGACGTACTACGAGAACAACACGAAGGTGACGACCTGCCCGAAGTTCGATGCGTACCCGATTGCCAAGGTGTATAACGGCTTGACCGCCGGTTACGCTTATAACCGCCACATTGCCGACAAGCGGATTCTGCATTTCGCGACGACGCAGACGTTCATGTTCACCGAAACCGTGTTGTTAAAAACCAGCGGAGCACTCGAAGAGCCGTTCGGTGGCTACTTCGGTTCGCCGCACCTCGCGGTTCCACCGGGGCCATACACGACGCCGGGAACGACCTATGCCTATTCGCCGTATGCGATCACTGCGACGCACTTCCGCTATGCGGGCCGCGTGGCCAACGTCGCGTTCGTCGATGGCCACGTCGAAACGCGAACACCCGTCGATAAGCTCTCGGTCGCGCCGTTCGATCAAACCGTGTGGGACACAGCGAAGGTGAAGTTCCAACTCGGCTTCCTCGCCGATACGACCTTCCCCTACTCCGGCGACTGAGTACGGGTTTGACGAACGGGCGCACTTGTCAGCCTGCACGCATTCGTAAAATGTGTGCAGGCTGATGTTGTTTCTGTACAGGAGTGATCCCGTGGGCGTGAACGTGGCGGTGGTGGGTGCGACTGGTGCCGTGGGCGACTTGATGCGTCGGGTGCTCATCGAACAGAAGTTTCCCGTGAAGACGATTCGGTTCCTGGCGAGCGAAAAGTCGGCGGGCAAGACCGTCGAATTCGCGGGGAAATCGTACACGGTGGAAGCGATTCACGCGGATGCCTTCCGGGATGTGCAGATCGTTCTCAGTTCGACGCCATCGAGTGTCAGCAAAGAGTTTTCGCCAATTGCCGCGAAGGCCGGTGCGATCGTCGTCGACAATTCCTCCGCATGGCGAATGGACCCCGATTGCCCGCTCGTCGTGCCCGAAGTGAACCCCGAAGAATTGCACCACGCGAAGAAGGGGATCGTCGCAAACCCGAACTGCGTGACGATCCCGCTCACGGTGGCCGTGAAGCCGCTGATGGCACTCGCGAAGTTGAAGCGGATCATCGTCTCGACGTACCAATCGTCTTCGGGCAAAGGCGCAAAGGGCCTCGCCGATTTTGAAACGCAACTCGGTGCCTACGCCAGTGGCAAGCCCGTTCCCGCACCGACCGCACACCGTGCGCAGCTTGCAGGCAACGTGATTACCCTCGACTGGACCCTCGACCCGAACGGGTACACCGAGGAAGAAAACAAGGTCGTCAACGAGACGAAAAAGATCCTCGGCGACGACGCGATCGGCGTCTCGGCGACTTGCGTTCGCGTGCCGGTGAAGATCGCGCACTGCGAGTCGATCAACCTCGAATTCGACCGGCCCATTAGCGTTGCGGAAGCGAAGGCGGCACTCGCGAACGCCCCCGGTGTGGTGCTGATGGACGAGCTACTCGGCGAGTTCCCGCAACCGATCCACGCGGCGGGCACCGATCATACTTACGTCGGTCGCGTACGCTTGGACCCGTCGAACCCAAACGCGATCAACCTGTGGGTCGTCGCGGATAACCTCCGAAAAGGGGCGGCCACGAACGCTGTGCAGTGCGCGCTCGAACTGATTCGACGCGGCATCGTGAAGTAGGCGATGCGCAATCTCAAATTCACCGTGCGCTACGATGGCACCGACTTCTCCGGTTGGCAGACGCAACCGGGCTATCGCACGGTGCAAGAAACGATCGAAAAGGCATTCAGCGAAATCACGCTCGAAGCGCGGGTGCGCATCAACTGTAGCGGGCGAACCGATGCCGGCGTGCATTCCGTCGGACAGGTGTTCAACGCCTTCACGGCCACGCAGATCGGTGCGGCGAAACTCGTGAAAGCCTTGAATTCCAAGCTGCCGGAAGACATCGCGATCACGGCGTGCGAGGAAGTCTCGCAGTCGTTCGATGCGAATTCGGACGCGGTCCGCAAGCTCTATCGCTACGTCATCAACGACACGCTCATCCCCGATCCGTTCTTGCGAAAGTACGCCTGGCAACCGCGCCGCATCCTCGATGCCGCACGGATGCACCGATCGGGCCAAGTGTTGCTCGGGCGGCACGATTTTCGCTGTTTCGAGACGAACTACCCGAATCGCCTCACGAGCATTCGCACCATCACACACTTCGCCGTCAGCCGTTTCGGCGAATGCCTCTGGATCGACGTGGAGGCCGATGGCTTTCTGTACAACATGGTGCGAGCCATCGCGGGTACGCTGTACCAGATCGGTCGCGGCTATTGGCCCGAAGATTACATGCAAACGGTCATCGACGGCATGGATCGCGGCATCGCTGGCCCCACCGCCCCACCCGGCGGGCTGTTCCTCATCCGCGTGACGTATTGATTCTCAGAATCGACGTAAGTCACAATTGCGGGCACTCCAAAACTGGTTTTTGGGGTGTTTTTTTCGGTTTTCGAGGCCACTTTTCGATCGCAAATCGCCGACTTGTTCCGTGGTATTTTCCCGTATCCTGCAATCCTGTAGCGGTTTGCGTCGAGGGTCACGCGATTGGCACTCGCCGCAACTACCGGTCATTTCGCGACCGAATGCGACCGAAAATCGACCGGACGCGCCTTTTCTATGTCATTTGCGCGCATTTCTATGTCATTTGCGCGCATTTCTATGTCATTTGCGCGCATTTCTATGTCACTCCGTGCACGACACGAATTCCGACTTACGTCGAATCGCCTCAGATTTTTTGACTTCGCGAAATCGTGTGGGTGAAGTCGAAACGGCATAAATTAGCCGCGCCACGAAGGCTTTGCGCAGCGAAGCGCGTGGGGCGTGAAGGTGTACAGCGTTGCGAATGGGTGACGCACTACGCGCTTCGCTCCGAAGACTACGCGGCGCGGCTAAACGGGAACGAGAAATATATGTAGCGCACGCGGCTCGCGTGTGGTCTGCTGCCCTGCACGCGAGCCGCGAACCGCGTGCTCCACGCTCCACGTAAGACAAACGTCCTGCGAATCGTGCTTCTGGCTGTGCCCGTACTGCCATCGCACATTGCGGCAACTCCAGGACACCGCCGACGTCGCCCCAGGAACTTATTGCAGTCAGCCACAATCAAATCGCGTAACTCTTGACTGTCGGCCACTTCGTGAAGTCTGTACATGTATTTCATCAATACCTTCAATCGCCAAGATTCTTGGCGAGCAGCGTGATTCGCACGACGCACGTGAGATGCGGGTCAAAAGACTCGATCGCCATTTACCACACGAGCATCACGCGATACGCTGGGTATAAGATATGTGAGTTCCTGTCATTGTTGGGCGGGGGCCACATGTCGGCTTTCTCAGATTCGTAGCTCACTTGAGGGCGTCAAGTTGCCTGTGCGAAAGCGATATCCACGAGCACTCAACCCAGCGCGTGTAGGGAAGTATTCCGCTGTGGCTTTTTCCGGGGGCGGATACGTGTGGGATGGGGTTCTGGAGTACCGGGTGTGGTGTCACCCAGAACGTGGCGCACCCGACAAGGCTAATGGCAGAGATTACTTCTACTACTTCGCGAGTTACCCGGAGGCCTTGCGTTTCTCGCAGGGCTATCCCGGTGCGGAGGAACCACTCGCGTTGGTGCTTCAGAAAGAGTACATCGACGAGCACAGGCGTGGAAAGTACGTTCACGTCAAGAAGCGGCGTGTCGCGGAATGGCCAGTCGAGTTTCTCGTTCGCCCTCGCCGGACGAAAGACACGATTCCAGATTTTCTGTCGCCGACGGCACCAGCGAATCGACTAGAAATCCTGCGTGGGTTGGCCAAAAAGCCACGCCGCCCCAGAACTTCCCCTGGCGGTGAGCGATAACCCGCACCTGTTACCGATGCTCTGCAATGCCCTCGGCGCGAGGCGGTTGCGCTGGCCGTGCTAGTATTTTCAAAGCCGCGATTGATTCCGAATTGTCAATGCTTCTTCGTCACGCATCACTCGACTTCACCTTCTCACTGGTTTTCTTCCAATTCGGACACAACCCCAGCCACGAGGCAAAATGTTTGACCATCGGCCACTTCGTGAAGTCGATTCATGAATTTAATCAATACCTTCGATTGCCATCAAGATTCTTGGCGAGCGGGGTGTGTAAGCAGTTTAAGCCGCGTAAGCACCCTGATCCAGCCAGTGCCCTGCGCGATGTATATGAATGGAGATTGTCAAATTGAAATGGACATTGTCTGCGACACCGGAAGAATCAGGGTGCACACGCACCCCGCTCGCCTTTGCGTCGTGATTCGCACGACGCACGTGAGAGGCAGGTCAAAAGACTCGATCGCCATTTACCACACGAGCATCACGCAATACGCTGGGTATAAGATATGTAAGTTCCTGTCATTGTGGGGCGAGCTTCCCCCGCGTGTTGGTACTTCAAAGCTCACCCCTGTGCCGGGTCGTTCGGAGGCGGAAAACGCGCGGCCAGTCGATTAGAATGACGGCTACGCCGAATCCGCCCCTGCCCGATCTCATCATTCCCGCGTTCCGGAGGTCGATCATGTTTACCATTGCGCTGGCCGCCCTAACATTCGCCGCGCCCGCCGAGCCGCCCGTGCGGCCGGAGTCCATCCCCGAGCGCTGGCTGCTGAAGCTCGCGCCGAAGGAATTGCCGAAACTGCCAGAGGCGTTCTCGAAGACGACGTGGACGCAGCACTACAACCCGCGCGCCGGCGAGGGATGGATCAGCTGGTACGCCTTCGCGCCGGAGGCGGGTGATGTCACCGTCACGCGCCAGAACACACGGGGCTTCGACGTCGATGCCGGTGCGAAGGGCGTGACCGTCCGCACCGCCCCGCTCGCCGTCCACGGCGTCCTCGTGGAGTTCGACCGCAAGCTGTACACGGTCGCGCTCTCGGAGTGGAAGTCGATGGAAAGGAAGGTCACGCCGCTACTGAACCTCGGCGCGGCGGTCGAGGTGCGGCCGAACGTCTGGTATCAGGCGTTCAGCGACGAACTCGACAAGGGGAAGTCGAAAGTCACCGAGCTCGTGGCCGAGTTCGCGGCCGATCCGCGCAAGAAAGACGAAGGGAAGGTGACGGTGCGGAAGCACATGCGGATGCTCGACGAGACGGACGGCGAGGCGACCGAGTTCGAGGGGACGTTCGCGAAGAAGGAATACGGCTCACGGGTGGGCGTCGAGATCACCGGGTTCGTGAAGAAGCCCGGCGCGGAGCCGACCCCTGCACGGTTGTGGCTGCAACACGCGGCCGACGAGGCGCCGGCTAATTTCAACCTCGCGGCGACCGTGCGCCTCGCCGCCGCATCCAAGGAAACCCCGAAGCCGCAACTCGCCGCCAGCCTCGTGCAGCCGCCGAAGAAGCCGAAGGAGTGATGCGGGTGTGCTCGGGTTGCGGTTGGCGGGTGCTCCTAGAAACTCACCAATGGCCAATTCGTTCGTTTTCGTTCATCTCGTTCATAAGGCATCGCGGCCCATGCGATCGGTCAAGGGGCTGAAACCAAGGGCCGTAGCCTGGAGGAGATCCAAATCGATCTCGGTATCAAATGACGAAGCCTGCGATTCTCTCACTCGGCGAAGTGCTCTGGGACGTGTTTGCGGATGGCGAACGCTTCGGCGGCGCGCCGGCCAACTTCGCCTGTCATGCGGCCATTCTCGGCGCGGATGTCGCCATCGTCAGTGCCGTCGGCGACGACCGACGGGGTCGCGAGGCACTCGCGATTCTGCACGGCTTCGGCATCGATATTTCTCACATTTCCATCGTTCCCGAATCGCCAACGGGTACGGTGACGGTGGCCGTGAACGAGACTGGTAAGCCGACGTACACGATTCACGAAGGCGTGGCGTGGGATTGCATCGCGTGGAACGATGCACTGGAAGCAAAGGTGAAACAGGCCGATGCGGTCTGTTTCGGCACGCTCGGTCAACGATCCGAACTGTCTCGCAACACCATCCGCAAGTGCATCGAAATCGCACGCGATGCGGGGATCCCGCGGCTGGTCGATATCAATCTTCGCCCACCGTTTTCCGATGCCGCTTGCATCCGCGAGTCGATTGCGCTGGCGAGCATTTTGAAACTGAGCGACGAAGAATTGGGCGAAGTCTGTGCCGCATGTGGCATCGACAACGGCGCGTCCGAAGTCGCGCGGCTTCGGCAATTGCGCGAATCGCAAAACCTCAACTCGATCGTGATGACGTGCGGTGCCAACGGCGCGGTACTCGTCACGCCCAATGAAATTGTGCATCAGCCGGGGATCGCGGTCGCCGTCGTCGATACCGTCGGCGCGGGCGATTCCTTCACGGCTTCGTTTCTCCTCGGCCTGCTGTGCGGCGTGCCGCACGATGTCAACTTGCGGAACGCCTGCGAGATTGCAGCCGCCGTCTGCGCACATTCCGGAGCCGTTCCTAGCCACCACAATCGATAACCCTCGAGATTCGCAACCAATGAAACCACATTTGAAAATGTGTCGCTGGTAGGTCTATCGGCTCAAGTCGATCTGGCCCGAATGAGTGCCTGCGGGCGTTCACTTCACGTGAAACTCCATCAGGCCCATGCCTTCGGTTCGGGGGGTGGCGTCGGCGGGGGCGTTCCAGGCGAGGATGCCTTTGCCGGGGATCACCCGCACGACGTTCATCGCCCAATGATGGCCGCGTCGCGGTAGGCGGGCCGTCAGTTCGCTGAGCGGGATCGCGATCTCGGCGGTCCAGCCTTTCGCGTTCGGTTCCACCGTCACGAACCACTTCGGGTTCCACGTCTTGTCGCCGGTGCAATCCTCGGCGGCACAGCCTCGGCGATCGACGCACAACCGGTAATAGCTCCGGTAATCGCGATCGATGTCGAGCAGGATTTCCACGCGATCGTTCGCCGAAAGATCGTCGTCGCGGCGGCGCGATTCGGGTTTCGGTGTCGCATCGCCGGTTGGGTTTTCGCAGGTAACACCCACATACAGAAACTCGTCGTCGAACGCGAAACGGGCCTCAGTGCCGTGCGTACTTGCGAGTTCGGTCGAAACGGAACGGACAGGGAAGGGCACGATGTTCTTCCAACATTCCTCGTCGAGTTTGCCGTCGAGGATTGGCCGCGTCGCGATCTTTTCGCACATCGCCATCGGCTTCACGGGTGCGGCCGCCGAGCCGCGATTCGCCAGCCAGAGTTCCGAGGCGACCGCGTCGAACCACGGGTTTTCACCGGGAACGAGCGTCTGGCCGATCATCGTGCGGTGATAGACTTTTAGCGTACGGTTGGCATCGGCATTGAAGCCGAGCTTCAAACGCGATGCATGGAAACCGAGTGCCATATCGGGTTCGCGGCTCGCCAGTGGGTTCATCGCGAACATCCGCGCTTCGAGGTTCGTCCCCGCCATGACCCACTCTCCCTCGGCTTCGGACGTGCGGAACTTCCATCGCGTTTTCTGCGTCAGTGGCTCGGTGAAACCGACCGGAATTAACTCGCGTTCCAGCCCTTTCACGTTCGGCAATTCGACGAACTCGGTCGTTCGTAACGCGGGATAGTGGCCGAGTTCCATGCGGCGAACCGCTTCGCCGCTCGAATGGAAACGCATGAGCCATCGACACGCATCTTCGGAACGCGCCTGCAACGGATACTTTTCGCTGGCGTACGCGAACGACTCCCGTGCGTGCGACCAACGACCCGCATCCGCGAGGCGTTCGCCCATCGCAACCAGCGCATCGGCCGCTTCGGCATCGCCCATTCCCGCGAGCCGATCCTTCAGCGTTTTCCACTCGCTCGGGAAGTCCGCATCGGCCTTCGTAAGCAGTTCGGCGGCTTTCGCGAATGCCGTGCGGCTCTCCATGGCGTTCCGGCGTAAGTTGATAAATTCCGGCGTGTAACTGCGCGTCGATTCCGCTCGCCGTGCCAGGCCACCGCGTGCCAGCGTCGTTCCGGCCATCAAATCTTTGTCGGCTTCGGAGCCATCTTTGCGGTGTGAAATCAAACGGTATCCGGTGCGGTCACGGGCAGCGCACGCCATCAGTATCTGTGCCGGTTTCGCGATCTCGTTCGGTGTCTCGGCGAGCGCGTCGACGAATGCGGAGTCGTCCAAAATCACCTGCGCATGAGCATCGGTATCGGAAATCGCGTAGAGTTTTTGCGTCGCATGTACGTTCAAACCGAGTGCGGAAAGCTGTTCGGGGTACATCGTCGCATCGGCGGCGCGCTTGAACGCTTCTTGCATCGTCGCCAACACGAGTTGTTCGGCAGCGGGCGCGTTCGCCGCAATCGAGTCGGTGAGGATCACTTCGGGACGCCACACGCGGATCGTCAGCACCAGTTGGCGGAGCAGTTGTTCGTTCGCTTTGCCATCGTGCAAACCGTGCCAAAACGCCAACAGTTGTTGCGCGCTCAGGCCATTCGCATGACCCGACACGGGGAACGACCAGATCGTTTCCGCCGTCGCACCGGACACCGAACGCATCGCTTGCGAGACTTGAAATTCGTTCGTCGCACGCTTCGGGTCGGCCGTTTTCGCGTCGGCGGACGTCACTTGCACCGCCGCGGCCAGGTAGCCCTCTTTCCCCGCCAGTTGTGCGATCATTCCATACGGAATGGCTTTGCCGGAAGCGTACACCGCCAGAATCGCGGCACGGTGGCCACCGGATTTCCGCGAGGTCCACGTCTTACCGCCGTCGATTGTGCCGAGGATGGTTCCGAGTTCGCCGACCGCCCAGCCGGTGTTCGCATCGAGCATCGTAATCGCGTGAAGTGGCACCGCTGCGATCGTTTTGCGGACTTCCCACGTGCGGCCGAAGTCCGGGCTAAACAGCACGACCGAGCCGGGCCGTCCGACGAGCCAAAGGTTCTGCCCGACTGCGGCCACCGAGTGAAAATCGCACACCGAACGGGCATCGCGGTCGAGTGGCAATTCGGCGTGCGACCACGTGCCGTTCGGCCAGTCGCGATTCACCATCACCAACCCGCCATCACCCGCGACAATCGCTTCTTTGCCAGATATTTTCACGGCACGGACACTGCGATTGCCGGGGATTTCCATCTGGCTCGGCTGGAGTGGCCCATCGACGAACTTCGCCGATTGCGACCACGCACCGGCGATCAAACCGCTTTTGCTGTCGTGGAAATCGCACGCCAGCCACGTCGCGATTCGCGGCCCGCTGACCGGTCGCCAACTGCTGCCACCATCGTTGGTTGCGAACGTGCCCGCAGGGTAACCGGGGCAGCCATCGCCGAGTACGATGCCGTTCTTTTCATCGAAAAACCGCACGATGTTCAGCCCTGGCAGCAGATTCGTTGCCGATTCGTTCCACGAAATCCCGCCATCGGTGGTGTGCAACAGCACGCCCATACTCGCGGCATCGCCTGCTTTTTCGATGCGCCCCGCCACCCAACCGGTATACGGCGTCGAGAAATGCACCGAACGCAAACTGGCTCGCGTGCCGGATTTCTGTCGTTCCCAGTTCTTGCCGCCGTCGATGCTGTGCCAGATCACGCCATCGTCGCCGACGCTCCAGCCTTCGTTTTTGTCGACGAACTGAATCGCCCGAAGCGGCGCATCGTCGAACGTCGGCATCGGGGCCGCAGTGGCGTTCGCGCAAAAGGCTAACATTAAAGAGATTATGGCAACTCGCATATCGACGACTCCGAACGGTGAACGACGGCGTTTGCCTATCTGTAACAAAATGCCGACGTAGCAAGCTAGGCGAACTCCATCCCGTCGAACGGAAAAATGTTCGGTAATTCGCTTACAAGCCCGGTGGCTCGTTTCAACGCATCGTAATTATGGTTATTTCTAAATTTGCGAGACTCATACGATTTCGATAGCCGAACGTTGGAAATGCAATTTGCCCCGTGAAAAGTGATTAACGATGTGTCGAGAGATGTCTGCAAAAGAATCAAAAGCGGGATACGAGAGTCGAACTCGTTTCACAGCCTTGGGAAGGCGACGCTCCATTTCTAGGCGTGCTGCAAATCGAAGCCACGGATGCGGGCGAGTATCAGACACTCGCCGACGAGATACCGCGTCAATTCCGCGACCTTTTCCGCATCGAGTATTCTCTGCATACGGCTTCGAGATCGAGATTCGGCAGTTCCGCCTGGATTAACGCAATTGCGTTCTGACTGTACATCTTAAACTTCGATTTCCCGAGAGTTATCTCGGCAAAGCACTCCTTGTCCTTCTGGACTTTGAGCCTCCAGACCAGCGCTTGGGTCTTGCGCTCCCCGAGTTTTAACCGCTTGGCCAACTCTCTCATCCCGAAACAGTAGAAGTCGGTGTTGTTGATCTTGCGCACCGCAATCGTCGCGTCCTCTTGCTCCCCATCGCGGACGACCCGTACTGGAATGCCTTCATTCTTGCTAATCGTCAGGGCAATTCCGACACCACTGCCGTCCGCTGTCATCCGCACTCGCGAGATGCCGGTAAACACTTCATTCCATGTCTGTGATTCGTTTACGGACTTCTTCGCCACTTCGAGTTCGGGCGTCGGAACGTGGGTCGGCTGCCCCTCCAACGCACGGTCCATCGCCAGGAGGCACCGGAGTTTCGCCTCGACCCGCACACTTTCTCCATCGCCCTGCGCGATTAATCTCTTCAATTGGGTGTACTCGTCGTCCATCACGATGTGGATGCTCCGGGGAGGGTCGGTGGATAGCGGGAGAACCCGTCGAGGCAGCCGCTCGCCGAGGGCGACCCCGAGGACGCTTGCGACCAACTTTGCGAACAAGGTGAGGGTGCTTTGAGCAACCGTGTACAGAATCTGCTCCGACACATCGACAAGGAAATGCTGGGCCTGGTCGCGTAATCCGTTCAAGACCCTCAACGTGCCACGCTCGTCGCCGTTGAGGAATCGGAAGTCACCGCCCTCCGTCGCCTGATTCAGGCATGCCTCGAAGGAGAGGGTGTAGCCGTTCGCTGCGACCCTGATGTCGCAGCCCCGCTGGATCAGCCCGGCCTTGAGGAGCATTTCACAGGCGTGTTCGAGGAGTATCAAGACAGTCGCCGGACGCCCCCGTTCGGTCGAGCCGTTGAAGTGATCGACGGCGTTGGTCAGCGAGTCAACGGCCTGGGTCAGCAGGCGTTCCACGTCATCGCGGAGCGACTGCTTGCAGACCGAACACACTGCCCGCCAAAACTCGCGATCCGCGAGTGAAAGTCCGGTCGATTGGTTAAACTGTTGGCGCAAACTGTCGAAATTAGACGTGTACGGAAGACTGTCACGTTCACCGAGATGCCCCGCGAACAACGCCCTGAGCGTGTCCTCCTGCTGGCGACCGAGGGCGGGGGCCGGTTCGCCACGCTTCTTCCCCTTGCACCCGCCCTTCTTGGCCGCACTGGATAGCGAACGCCAAAACTGATGGCGCGTCATGTCGCCGCCCGCCACCTTCGCGAATTCCGCAAAGTGACGCTCGAATTCGTCAGAATATGGGAGTGCGTCCCGAGTGAAGGTCGACGCTTTGAGGATCTCGCGGATCCAACCTCTCTGATGGGCCGTCTCTTCTGGCACTGCAACTTTCTCCTTACAAGCCGGTTGAAGTCGCCTGCGAAACGCTGGCGGCATCGTCCAACCGCCGGTGTATATAAGAAAACATTGTCAGGGCATCCAAGGCGTCCGCCCGGTTGACCGACCAACTCACCTTCGGGGCGTGGGCCACAACGTTGCGGAATGTGCCGAACACGCCCTTCAACAGGTGGGAAAAACCCTTCTGTTCCGACTGCTCGGACTCTGTTCGGAGCGTGTTCAGGGCGAGCAAGGGAGCCTGCACCGAAAAAGCTCGATCCACCAGTGCCGTACCGTCGCCCTCGATGCCGGCCCGGTCGCGGATTTTCTGGGCCACGCTCTTGGCGGCTTCCAGTACGCAGTGGAAGTAGTTTTCTTCGAGGAGTTCCGCGCGGCAGGACCGCAGCACGTCGGAGTGAACCGCCCGGTGTGTGAGTTCGCTCCTCAACTCGTTCGCCCGCCGTGTGGCCTCGGGCAAGGTCGTCGCGGCCGCGACAGGCTGGGGCCGTCCCGACTCGTCGACGGCAAGCCCGTGGAATGAAAGTTGGAAGTTGACTGCCGCACGGAAGCCCTCGAACTGGTCTTGGTGACCCGAGAACCGTGATGGGTGTAATACCGCGCACACGAAGGCGAGGGCGTTGTTCCCGCACCCGTCGTGGCGCTGTCGTTTCAAAAGTGCGAGCAGCATCCGTTGCCACTTCGGGGAGCCGCCTTGCTGCTCTAAACCGCACTGTGCGAGGAGGAGTGTTACGTCGTTATGGGTTGCCGCGTCTGCGAGTGAGCGGCAGATCGAGTCCAGTGTTGACTCCGTGAAAGCGGGAATAGCGGGCATGTTTGATAGTCTTTTCCCATTTTAGCCGCGAGCGGATGAACTCCGGTCGCCCCAGACTGAGGCGGCAGGCGGGGATGAGGTTCATTCACCAACCATTAGCATCAAGTTAAGCGTTTGCGGGCGTTTCCACTCTGTAGTTGAGCTTGCTCGGATCGGCCAGTAACTCGAAGGTACTAGCAGACTTACGCTTGTTTTGATGCGCCGTTTTTTCGACGGTTTTCAGGATGCGTTCCACTCGGTTTCGCAACTGCTCGGCGTCCCGCCATTCTTCGGCCAGCATGTTCGCCCAGTCTCGAATCCCATCCCACATTTTCACCAGACTGATCTCCACCCGACCC
>JAYWCL010000034.1:0-27294 GCA_043780595.1 Limnoglobus sp. | reverse complement strand
ATCGGAGGTCGGAATTGGCGGTGCAGCAATCATGGTAGGAATGTGCTACGAAATCCAACGCAATCGCGCAACCCCACTTCAGAAGGCTGAAGGGTTACCGACGAAGTCGTTACGGAAATAATATCGATCAGCCACTACAACCTCCGCCGACAAACTACGATTCACATTTACATCATAATTATCCGGTGCGTTCTGAATGTCAACAGAATTATGGGTGGAAATGTGCCGACGCACATCGATCTTCTCCGCGTTTAGCCGCGCCGCGTAGTCTTCGGAGCGAATCGCGGGGGTTAACGCACTGGCACGGCGCAACGTCGACGCGACCATGAGGTGCGGCCTATGATTGAAGCATGGCACTGACCGTACTGGAACCGGGGTTACATTCGATTGTCGTCGATGGCGGGCGGCCGGCGTTTCGGCATTTGGGGATGCCGCTGGGTGGGGCTGCGGATCGGGCGGCGTACGAACTCGGCAACGCACTTTTGGGCAATGAACCGACCGCACCGGCGCTCGAAATCACGATGACGGGGCCGACGCTGCACGCGGATCAGCGTACCGCGTGCGTGCTGTTCGGCTCGCCGTTTCTTGCGGCGATTGCCAACAAAGGCCGCCTACCACCGGGTACGACATTCACGCTCGAAGCGGGCGATGTGCTGAAAATTGGCGGCACGCCGACGGGGGTCCGCGGCTACTTGTGCGTTGCGGGCGGGTTCGATGTCCCGCACATCATGAACAGTGCCAGTGGGCTGTCACCGATTGCTGTCGGCGACAGTTTACCGTGTGCCGAATCGAGCGTCGGCGGCCGCGCGTTGCCGTTTGCTGTCAGCCCGGTGTCAGCGATTCCCGACATCGCAAACGCAGCGATCATTCGCACGTTGCCCGGCCCGCAAGTCGATTGGTTCCTGCACGCCGAGCGATTCTTCGAGGCGAATTACGAAGTGCTGAGCGCGAGCAACCGCATGGGTCTACGGCTACGTGGGACGACGCTCGAACGGCGGCCCGGCGAGTTGATTTCGGAAGCGGTCGCCCCCGGTTCGGTGCAAATTGCCAACGATGGTCAACCGATCGTTCTCGGCGTCGATGGCCAAACCATCGGCGGTTACCCGAAGATTGCGCACGTGATTCGGGCCGACCTCGACGCGCTCGCGCAGCTGCGGCCCGGCACGTTCGTACACTTCGTGGCCGTGACCACCGACGAGGCCGCAAAGGCGAATACGGCGCGCGAAGCGGTACTTCGCGAGTGGTTCTTGCGCCTGCGCGTCGCGCGGGGCCTATAATCCCCTTCGGTTCCACACTCACCGATTCCGGAGGAATGACTGATGCGTTCGTTCGCTGCACTTGCGGTGGCCGTCATCGTGACGAGCTTCGTTACCGCTGCCGATGACAAGAAGAAAGGCACCGAAGTCGAACTCGCCGGGTTGAAGTCGACGACGCCAGCCGACTGGAAAGAGGAAGCCCCATCGAACGCGATGCGGTTGACGCAGTTCAAGTTGCCCAAAGCCGAAGGCGACAAGGACGAAGCCGAGTTGGCGCTGTTCAAGTTCCCCGGCGGCAGTGGCACGGTCGAGGCGAACCTGAAACGCCAAGTCGCGAAGTTCCAGCCCGCCGATGGCAAAGACAAAGTCGAAGAAACCGTCGACAAGAAGTTTAAGGTCGGCGAGATCGCCGCCACGTATCAGGACGTGAAAGGCACGTTCATCAAGAAGCCGTTCCCGATGGCCGAAAAGGGCACGCCTGTCGCCGGGTATCGCCAACTTTACGTGGTGTTTGAAACGAAGGACAGCCAGTATTACTTCACGCTCATCGGCCCAGAAAAGACCATCGAAAAGCACAAAAAGGGCTTCGACGAGTGGCTGAAGAACTTCAAGTGAGCGAACTGTTTTTCGATTACGAACTGCCGGAATCTGCGATCGCGCAGTACCCCACGAGTACGCGAGATGAGTCTCGCTTGCTCGTGCTGCATTCGGCTACGGGTCAGATCGAGCATCGCCACTTTCGCGACTTGCCAATGTACCTGAACGCGGGGGATCTCATCGTCCGGAACGACACGAAAGTGCTTCCGGCACGACTCGTCGGCGTGCGCGAACGGACGGGCGGTAAGTGGGAATCGCTGTTTCTTCGCGAGTTACCGACCGGCGAATGGGAGTTGCTCGCCAAGACTCGCGGCTATGTGGAGGCGGGCGAAATCTGCATCACTACCAGCGGGCTGCGACTGAAATTGCTCGGGCGAACGCCCGAAAAACATTGGCGAATGCGGCCCGAATCGCCCGGCACGGCTGCGGAACTGCTCGCGATTCACGGACAGATCCCGTTGCCGCCGTACATCCGCAACGGGCGTGCGAGTGCGAGCGATGCCGAGCGCTATCAGACGATCTACGCGCAGGCGACCGGGTCGATTGCGGCCCCGACGGCCGGGCTGCACTTCACGCCCGAACTGTTCGCCACGCTGGCAGCAAAGGGCATTTCGACCGCAACGGTGACGCTACACGTCGGCCTCGGGACGTTCGCACCGGTAAAGGAAACCGACCCGACGCAACACGCCATCCATGCCGAATGGTGCTCGGTACCCGCGGCAACGACCGACGCCATTCGCGCCACAAAAGCAAGCGGTGGGCGGGTGATTGCTGTGGGTACCACGACGACGCGAACGCTGGAAAGCGCCATCGCGAGCGGCGACACGAAGTTGTTCATTCATCCACCGTATGCATTTCAAATTGTCGACTGCCTCATCACCAATTTCCATTTGCCACGCACGACATTGTTGTTGCTCGTCCAAGCACTTTCGGGCAGCGAAAACCTACGACGCGCCTACGCCGAAGCGATCGCGCAAAACTATCGCTTCTTCAGCTACGGCGACGCCATGCTCGTCGTGTGAAGATTAAACGGGGACGCGCATCAGGCTGAGCAATGTCTTGGCGGCGGCGGTGGCGAACGCGATGTCGTTGATGTGCAGATCGTGTTCGACTAACAATTCCGATGGGTAAATCCAGTTGCGTAAACTTTGAAACAACGCCGCATTTGCGGTCGGGTCGTGGAATGGCTGCCCTTCGGCGTCGAGTGCGGAGAGGCCGCGGAGTGGCAACAGCACGCGGGTGGGGCCACCGGCGGCGCAGGCTTTTTCGGCAATCTCTTTGCCGATCGCGTCGAGTTCCTCCGCCGTCGTTCGCATCAGCGTGACGGTCGGATTATGTGCATGAAACTTGCGGGTCCGGTAGCGTTCGGGGATCGTTTCGGGCGGGCCGAAGTTGACCATGTCGAGCGCGCCGACCGAGATGACTTGCGGTACTTTTCGCAACCCGGCGGCGGTCAGGCGGTCCGTTCCGGCGGCCATCACGCCCCCCACGAGTTGATCGGCGAGTTCGGTCGTGGTGATGTCCAACACGCCGCAGATGAGGCCATCGCGGATGAGGTTTTCCATCGTGCGGCCACCGCTGCCGGTCGCGTGGAACACGAGTACCTCGTACCCGGCGGCTTCGAGAATTCCGCGTGCCGCTTCGACGCACGGCGTAGTGACGCCGAACATCGTCGCCGCAATCACCGGCTTGTCTTCGTCGGTAATCGGTCGTTCGGCAATGCCGCGAATCATGCCGGCCATCGCGTCGGCGGCGTTCGCCAACACCCGTCGGCTGATGCGGTTCAACCCGGCAATATCGACCACCGAGTGCATCATCGTGACGTCGCGGGTGCCGACGTACGGGCGGACATCGCCACTGGCGAGCGTGCTGACCATGAGCTTCGGTACGCCGACGGGCAAGGCACGCATGGCGGCAGTGGCGATGGTCGTGCCCGCCGAACCGCCGAGGCCGATTAGGCCCGTAATCTCGCCGTTGCGGTAAAGTTCCGTCGCGATTTTTGCGGCACCCATCGCGGCGAGTGCGATCGCCTTGCCGCGGTCGGCGGTCGCCTTCACTTGCGCATGTTTGACACCGGCCGCAGCGAAGACCGTTTCGCGCAAAATGTCCGGCACGAACGTCGGCGGTGCCAGCACGCCGGCATCGAGAACGCGCACGCTCACCCCGGCCGCAATCAGCCGATCGCGCACGAAGGCGATCTCCGTGCCCTTGGTATCCAGCGTGCCGATCAGGAGCACGACCATACTAATCTACGCCTTCTTCTTGCGTGGCTTCTTCGCTGGTGGAGGAACGTCATCGGCGGGGGCGTCGCCGAATAGGAGGTCGGTTGGGAATAGAATCCGATCGAGCACCCAGCAGCCACGCATGTGAACGGGCTTGTCATTCGTGTGCGTTTCGCGGCCGCGCAAGTGACGCAAGATCGCTTCTTCATCGCAATCGACATCGAGAAGGGCATCGGCTAGGAACGACATTTTGTCGAAGCGGCGTTCTTCGTAAATCGTCCGCGCGAGATCGACGACCGTCGGCGTGTACCAGTTCGGCTCGAAGCGGTAGCCGAGGATCGGATTGCCGACGAGTTCGTGCAAGAATCGCGGCAGCACTTTCCGCATCGCGCGCTCGGTCGGGTCTTCGTCGGGGTCGATGTCGTTCGCCCGATTCCCCTGGGCTTCTTCGAGACGGCGTACCATTTCGATCGCCTTCGATTCTTCGACCCGCTGGTTCTTCACCGTAGTGGCGTAGTCGGCCAGTTCGTCGCCTTGTTGCTTCATCCGCAGGGCATTATTCGCATAGCGATTCGCCTCGGCACGGTCCGCGACGGCTTCTTCGATGCGGCTCGTCGTGCGAAGGAGCGTCTCGCGGCCCGGTTCGGCGAACAGCGCCCGCACGGCATCGGCCGCGAGTTCGACGTGTAAAAACGAGGCTTCGATTGCGAGGGCGGCATGACGGCTGGCGGCGGCGAATAGCGGGAACGCGGGGGCGATCTCGTCTGGGCTATCGAGAATCGGTGCCGATTGATCGGCCGACGTGGGGTCGGCGGGGCGCACGACATCGGCCATCGTGTTGCGGGCTTCTTCGATGGCGGCAGGGATCGCGGCATCGATCCGTTTGAGCCAGTCGCGCGCGACTTTCGCAGACAATGCCGCCGCGTGGAGTTCGACAAAGTCGACGGCATCGCGCATATCACCTTCGGGAACGGCGTCCCATCGACGGCGCACGAACGCAGCCGCAAGCAGTCGCCACCGACGCGGATTGAACCGGTCGAGGACGAATTCGAGCATCTCATCGGGGTCGGTGCCCTTCAGCCAATCTTCGGCGATCATGAATTCCAGTGAACGAGAGAAGCACCCAAACGGCAAGGGGGAAAGGAGAATACGGTGCGGTTCGTCTGCAATATCATTCAATCGACCTACGAATCGCGATGGTTCGCTTGCATGGCTTTCCGCGTGGCGTCGATGAATGCCGCGGTATCGCCGACTCGTACGAGTGCGACGAGTCCGGATTCTCGCCAGAATGTCTCGGTGGCTGGTCCCGTTGTCGTGACGGTGGGTATGCCGTTCGCGATTGCGGCAGTCAGGCTCGTGCGTCGACCGCTCGCGCCATCGGGGTACGGTTGCACCATCGCATCGCACGCTTGAAGTTGGATGGAAATATCACTTGCGGAGAGCCGCCCAGTGGCGGTGATTCGCGAGTCGAACTGCGGATACTTCGCCGCGAGTTGCTGCCGGAATACCTCGCCACCGCCGCCGATCAGTAACACCCGCACGTTCGGTTCCGCATCGAGGAGTCCCGCGAGTATCGGTAACAGCAACTCGGTTATCAGCGCGCCGTAGGTTCCGAAATGGCCGACGATCTTCGCTTCGACTTCGTCATTTAAGATGCTTCTACGCACCGCTTCGACCGCAACGGGGTTGTCCACGTACGGGATCGTACTCGGTATCGGTACAACGTTTGCGGATCGGCGGCCGAGGCCGCAACCGCGTAACACTCGCAACCAGATTGGCGTGGAGATGTCGATCTGCGTCGCAGCCCGTACCAGAATGAACGCCATCGCACGATGGATGAATGCACTGACATTCCGCGCGATTGGCCGCGACACGAATGGCGCACAGACTTCGTGGAACATCACGCGAATGCGGTCGCCGTGCCATACCCGTCGCCACCAGAGCCAGACGCAGAACGGCACGTTTATGGACTTCATGCCGAACGCATGAGGAACGTACTGAACGAGCAAATGGCGTGGCCAGACAAAGCGGGAAAATTGCCGCGAAAGTGTCGGAAGTGACGCCGACTGAAACCCGCCGCGCAGGCGATGCACGATGACGCCGTCCGCCATTTGCGTCGATGGCTCGCCGGGGCACCAGATGTGAACTTCGCAACCCGTGGCTGCGAGTTCTTTCGCGATGATCGCAGTATAATCGGCAACGCCGCCAGGGTTTGGCGGGTACTCCCCCGTGAGGATATGCCACACGGTCATTTCGCACCGCGATTGGGGAAGATTCGAGCCGATAAACTCGTACGGGTATCCGGTGTGAATAAGCAGCGCCAACCGACGACGAGGTAGATCATCGCCGCGCCCCCCATGCACCCCGCGAGCGCCACGAACTTCATTGCCCGCGGCCACGGCATCTCGGTAATCGGCCAGCGATCTTGCACGAAAATGAGCAAGCCACCGAACGGCAACGCGAGCAACACCGGCAACACAACCGCTGAGAGCAGCGGTCGCAACGGCGTGCCGAACTCGCGCCGCAACACCAGCGGACACCACCACCCAACCACGCCGACGAGGTTGACTATCGCGCCGATTGCCGGGCCGATTAACCCGTGGGTGTACGTTACGATAATGCTGACGATCACATTCAGAATGCCACCCGTCACGAAGAAAGGCAGCACGGCGTGGACCCGACCGGTTGCCATCAATGGCCATCCCCAGAGTGCCGTGATGCTCAACCCGTAACTGGCGGATAACATCAGCCAATTCAAAGTGGTACCGGCGTATCGGGCTTCGCCAACCCAGACCGACATAAAGTCGGAATTCCACACCGTCACCGGTACCAGCACCGCACAGCCGAGCCAGCCGACGATCCGCGTCAACTCGATGAGTCGTTCGTTGAATCGCGCGATCTCGCCGCGATGGTACAAGTCGGTGAGCGCGGCCCACGTGGCGTTACCGACCGCGAGAACTTGTGCGAGTGCAATCTGACTGAGCCGCATCGATACTGTGTAGATCAAAGCGGCCTCCGCCCCGAGCATCAGTCCGATGATGATCGTATCGGCCGTAGTGCAAATTCGTGCAGCAAGGTGGTAAGTTAACATCGCCCCACTCGTCATCGGAATCGCTTTGCCTGCTTTTTCGCTCGTATCGCGACCAATAATTTCCGGAAAGCGCCGCATCCCGTCGCGTGTGAGAATGAGGATGGCCACGATCGAACCGACCAGCGCCGCCGCGAATTGACCGACGATACCGAAGGCGAGTATTGCAAACCCCACCGACAAAACGAAGACGACGATCTGCTGGACGGTTCCCGCCAGGTGGATGAAGTAGCTGCGTTGTTGCGATTCGGCCAACGAACGAAACGGCGTGAGTGGCAGTAACATCAGCCCGATCAGCGAGAGCGCAAACCCCCAGCGAAGCTCGACGACGAGTTCGGGCGGAATGTCGCGGCTCAGGTACGGCGCGATCGCAATGAAGATCGCGGTCAAAAGCGCGGAGGCCATCGCGACCAAGACGTACGCACGGTTACCGCGCCGAAGAATCTGCACGGTTGCCGCACGATCCCCCGTGCCGTGCGCTTTGGATAACAGGACTTGCAGTGTGGTAGCCAGACCCAGTTCAAACAGAGCCGTGTAACCGAGCCAGCCGAGGGCGATGCGGTAAAGCCCCACGCGAGCGTCGCCGAGGTAATCCAGTAAAATTGGCGTACTGACGAGACCGATCGCCATGGCAACGCAGGAAGAACCATACCCGGCAATGAGCGACCAAAGGCTCCGGTGAGTGCGCGTCATGATGTTCCCCAAGGAACACCCAGGGTTTTCCGCCCTGAAGGGGCGTTTCCGCAGCTTTTCCGCCCTGAAGGGGTGGCTCCATCAGCCCAGGGCAACGCCCTGGGTTCCCGCATCACCCACAATTCGGCCCTGAAGGGGCCGTTCATTGCCACAAATGAGCGAACGGGAAACGCACGCTGAACGGCCCTTACAGGTCCGATGGATGTGACAACACCGTTCCCAGGGCGTTGCCCTGGGCTGACAGAACCGGCCCTACAGGCCGGAAAACGAATGTGAAGAGAACGAAGAACGGAGAATAAATCTTCGCCCATCACGCCCGCCCTCCGAATGGGATGGCGTGCAACCCGCGGACGCGCTGGCGGTAGTACTTCAAACCGGGCACGAAGAACGACACCGCCGAGACGATGCCGAACATCAGGTGTGCGTATTTCGGAATATATGCCATCAGGCACGCGACGACGAAGTTGGCCAGCGCCCAGATGTAAAACTGGCCGGAAAGAATGCCTGCTTTGAACATCATCACCATGCCGGCGGCCACCGCGATTGCGGGGGAGAACGTCAGCGCGGGCGAGCCGCTGACGACTTCGATTGCGAACATCGCGAGGCTGGCGAACACTCCGGCGGCCCAGGCGTGCGCGATCTGCCGTTCGACGAACATCACCGGCCCCGCGCGGCGACGCAGCTTCCACAAGATCGAACCCCATGTGACCAAGCCCACCGTCCACGATGCGAGGTAGTACGCATGGCTGACGACGCCCTGCCACGACATGATTTGCGTCAGCAAACAGAGTAAAAAAATCATCAGGCTGTGCCACATCCAGAGCACGCCCCAGTTCTCCAGAATCGCCGCATGATGCGTCTCGCGCAACAATCGCGACAGGAAATACCCGAGGCTACTCGGCCGCGTCGATACCGCTTCCCCCGCGAGATAGGCTTCGAGGTCGGCCGCGAGTTCCCCGGCACTCGCGTAGCGTAAATGCACGGGCTTTTGCAGGCATTTCAAACAGATGAGTTCGAGGTCGCGGTCGACCATCGGGTTCAGATCGCGCGGCGGAATGACTTCCTGTTCGAGCACGAGCAACAGCGTATCGACGGGGTTCGCGGCTTGAAACGGCGGTCGCCCCGTGACGAGTTCGTAGAGGATCGCGCCCAAAGAATAGACGTCGGCGGCGGGTGTCAGATCCTTCCGCCCCGTCGCTTGTTCGGGGGCCATGTACGACGGCGTGCCGACGACCGCACCCGTACGCGTCAAAGACTCGGTGCCGTCGATTCGCTTCGCCAACCCGAAATCGGTGACCTTCGGCAGCAACGCTGACGGGGCCGCGTGCAGTTCGGTCGACGACGAATACCCCGAACGTGCGGCGAGGTCCGGGAGGTTCCATTCGCCTTCGCGCGATTTGCGACTCGCGTTGAGCAGCACGTTCGAGGGCTTCAAGTCGCGGTGCAAAATCCCTTGCTCGTGCGCGTGTTGCACGCCGCGCGCGATAGCAGCCACGATCGTTGCCGCATCGCGCGGCATCAACGGGCCTTCGGCGTGAACGCGCTGCGCTAGCGTCCAGCCTTCGACGAATTCCATGCACAAATACGCTTGGCCATCGATCGACCCGACTTCGTGAACGGTAACGATGTTCGGGTGTTTCAGCCGTGCCGCCGCTTCCGCTTCGGCTTGAAAGCGAGCACGATCTTCATCGGACGCCAGATGCGCCTCGCGCACCATTTTGAGCGCGACCGTGCGGTTCAGCGATTTTTGCTTGGCTTTGTAAACGACACCCATGCCGCCGCGGCCGATCTCTGCGACGAGATCGAAGTCGCCGAACTCGCGTGGAAATGCGATCGCGTTCAGGCTGCCGCTCGAATCGCGAGGTGTCTTGCGGTGATCGCTGGCCGAGGTTTGCCCGCGATGTGCCAAGTCCGCAAACTGGGCGATCGCCCACAACTCGCGGAGTTCTTTTGCGAGGTCCGGGTTGGCCAGCGCGACGGTGTCGATGTCCGCGTAATGGCCCGAACGCTGGGCCGCGCCGAGCGCCGTCAGCAGGGCGGCGAGGCGTTCATCCAAAGCATCTTGATGGGGCGACGCCATAGGTTTGTGGAGTTTCCGTCAACCGGGTACGAGGACCGCCTTGAGGCGGCGAACCGCCCGCAGATACCGCATACTTGCGGCGGCTTCGGTCAGCGTCAGCGCGGCGGCGACTTCCTGATTCGAGAGCATTTCGTGGTGCCGCATCAGAATAATTTCGCGATCGTCGTCGGCGAGTTCGTTGACCGCCGATGCCAATTTCCGCTGCAATTCGTGTTGAATCGCCTCCGATGCGGGCGTGCGTTCCTGATCGACGAATTGCTGCGCGAGCGATGCGGAGGAATCGTCGGACCACGCGGGCCGTTCGATCGATTGCTCTTTGTCGATGCTGCGACGTTGCGCGAGGCGATGCCGTCGGTGCGTGTCGATGATGCGATCTTGCGCGAGGTGCCGTAGCCACAGGTGGAACGGCATGTCGGGCTTTTTGAGATACTCGACGAGCCGCAGATTCGCCTCGAGGAGCACATCTTGCACGATGTCCGAGGCATCGACGCGGCGCGCGATGGCGGGGTCGAGCCGCATGCCGATCATACGCCGGAGCGGCTCGCGAAATTCGCCGAACAACGCATCGGCGGCCCCGTCGGATTTGTCGCGGGCGTCGTTCAGCAGACGGTCGGTTTCATCTTTGTTAGGCCACATACTCATATTGTAGTCAGCCGTTACGGCTTCGGCTTCGCCGGGTTCGGGCGATACGGCCCGCCGTACGCATCGCGGAGTTCGGTTGTGCGCTTTCGTAGCGTCGCCAGCGTGCCCGCAAATTCCGCTTCGCCGACGAGGTTCCGCACCTGATCGGCATCGGCCGTCCGGTCGTAAAGCTCCTCGACTAACGGCACCTGATCGAACCAACGCACGTAGGTGAATCGCTCGTTGCGTACGCCTTCGCTTTTCGGGATGTTCTTTCGTTCGAAGAGATGCTCGTAAAAGAAATCACTCCGCCAGTCGCTCGGCATTTCGCCGCAACAAATGCTCGCGAAGCTACGCCCCTGCATCACTTTCGGCACGTCCACTTTGGCGTAGTCGAGTATCGTTGCGGCGAGATCGATATTTAGCACCGGCAGATCGGAAACCGCATGGCCCGGCTTCGTTCGCGGGTCGTGGACGATCATCGGCACGCGGATCGACGGCTCGTAAATGTACCACTTGTCGGCAAAGCCACGCTCGCCGAGGAAATAGCCGTTGTCCGCGGTGAAAATGATGATCGTGTTATCCGCGACGCCCCGTTTACGCAGTGTTTCGCGGATGCGGCCGACGACGAGATCGACGCCCGAAATCATGCGGTAATATCCGCGCACCATCTCCTGATACTTCTTCGGTTCGTCGAATCGCCAGCCATAGCGAATACGGCTCTCGGAGGTTTTCAGGAACTCCGGTTGCTTCGCGAAGAACGCATCGTCCTTCGTCTTCGGCACCGGGAACACCGCATCCGCGTAAAGGTGATCGACCTCTTTCTGCCAGTAATATTGCTTCGGGTCGTCGTCCTCGGCGTGCGGCGCGTTGAAGCTCACCGACAAACAGAATGGCTGGCCCGGTTGCACATTATCCAGAAACGCGACCGACTTCTCGCCCTCGATATCGGTGACGTGTTTTGAAGTGCCGTCGGGTTGTTTCTTCCAGTACGGCGTCCGGTTGAGAACCTGAAATGAATCGAACATCGTCGCGGTGGCACCCGCCGTCACGCCGACGCCAAACTTGCCGACGAACCCCGTGCGGTAGCCCGCTTTCTTCAGCTGCGCCGGGTAACTGATCGCGGTATGTTCGGCAGTAATCGGCTTCGTGCCAAACGTGTAGCGGTGCGTACGCTCGTGCAATCCCGTGAGGAGAGACGCACGGCTCGCGGCACAAATCGCCGTCGTCACAAATGCGTTCCGGAACCGCGTGCCATCCTTCGCCAGCGCATCGAGGTGCGGCGTCTGGATGATCGGATTCCCCGCACATCGCATCATGTCCCAACGCATGTCGTCCGCCAATAGTACGACCACATTCGGCCGATCCATCGCCATCAGCGGCAGCGATACGACAATTAACACAACAATCCCGTACAGAAAACGCTGCATAAATGTTGCTCCCGAATCTACGACTAACAACGATCCACTGACAACTCTTAACAATGGATACGCAACGGTGAACCGCTGTTATACTCCCCACGTCCAGGCAGTCGTGGCGGCGCATCAGCCGCTTCCCGGATACTTCGCGATCAGGACTTGGCGGATCGTGGGCTTTAGGATCGTGATCGACGAACCGTCGGGCCATGTAACGGTGATGGAATCGATGGTGGTGCCTGTGCCGAGGCCGAAGTGGGCGATCGGTTCCATTTGGCACATGTAGCCGCTGCCGCCGCAGATGACGCGGACTTGCGCGCGGCCGTTCGCGATCAGCTTCACCACCGCGCCGCGGGCGGGCGCACCGAACCGAGTTAGCGGGCGCACGCGAACCCAGTGGTTGTCGTTTTCGGGGCCGCGGTACAGTGTCAGCGGTTTTGCATCGCCGTGCGCGATCAGCAATTCGAGGCGGCCATCGCCGTCGAAATCCGCGATGGTCGCCCCGGTACCGTGGTCGTCGTACTCCGTCGCCGCGCCGATATCGGCGTGCATCCAACCGTCGCGGGTCTGGCGGAACAGCCGATTCGGTTCGCCGAGGTTGTTGAAGAAAAGCTCTTCGTACCCGTCGTTGTCGAAATCGGCAGCGATCACCGTTTGAATCGCCGAGGGGAGCGCCATCGCGAGCGTGGCCGCATTTTTGAACGTGCCATCGGGTTGGCGGAGCATCAGTCGATGCGGGCCATCGGAGTTGCCGTAGCAAATATCGAAACGGCCATCGCCGTCGGCATCGAGAACCGTGCTGCCACGGCCATGCTCTTCGATGTCCGCGAGGCGATGCTCGGCGGCGACTTCGAGGAACGTGCCCATGCCGGTGTTGCGGAACAGGAAATTTGGCCCCATCTCGTTCGCGCAAAAAATATCGGGCCGCGACGACGCCAGCGGGGCGACGAGCAAGCTGCGGCCGAGTGCGGTCAGGTTCACGCCGAGCGCGGGTGCCAAGTCGGCAATCGCGCCGTCGGGTGCGAGTTCGTAAAGCCGTAGCGGGCGGCCAGAGTTGGCCACGATGAAACTGTAACGCCCCGTGCCGCGTCGGTCGATTCCGCACACCGAACGCCCGGTGCCACCGTTGCGGACGACCGCGTTTTCGCTACGGGAGAAGAGATCGACCCACTCGCCATCGGGGAGTTGGTCGAACAGGCGATCCGTCCCCGCTTCGGCACTGAGCACGTAGATTTCTTCGCGGCCATCGCCATCGAAGTCGGCGGCGGCTACGCCGGTCGATTTGCGGTCGATGTCGGCGAGGAACGGCGGCGCGGTTTCGCGCAGTGCGTGGCCGCTCCACTTCAGCACGCGGTTGGCCACGCCGAACCCGGCGACGATAACCGAGACGCGGCCATCGCCGTCGAGGTCCGCAACGGCGACCCCGCCACAGACGCCGACGCGGTTCGAGGCAATCGATCCTGAGATGTCGGTCAACATGAAATCACTCAGCTAATACTGACGCCTTGTTCCCCGGCGACGATCTCGCCGATCTTCCACGATTCGATTTTTTGCCCTTCCAACTGTGCCCGAATGCTCGCCTCGAAGCTCGGAGATACGACCATCACGAAGCCGACGCCCATGTTGAACACGCGATCCATTTCCGCATCGGCGATCGACCCGAGTCGTTGCATCCAGGTGAACACCGGCGGCACCGGCCAGCTTCCCCGCACGATATTCGCACGTCGCCCCGGCGGCAGAATCCGTGCCAAATTGTCCGGCAACCCGCCGCCCGTGATGTTCGCCAACCCGTGAATGACGCCCACCTTTTTCACCGGATAATGCGACAAGATCGCCCGCACCGCCCGCACGTACAACCGCGTCGGCGTCAGGAGTTCTTCGCCGACGGTCTTGCCCAACTCGGGCACGTGTGTCTCGATGTTCAACCCGGCAGCTTCGAAAACGACCTTGCGAACGAGGCTATAACCGTTCGAGTGGATGCCGCTACTCGCGAGGCCGATGATCGCGTCGCCGACTTCGACGCGGCTGCCATCGATCACGCCGGCACGCTCGACGACACCGGTGCAGAAGCCCGCCATATCGAAATCGCCGGGGCGATAAAAATCGGGCAATATTGCGGTTTCGCCGCCCACGAGCGCGCAGTCCGACTCCAGACAGGCATCGCTGATGCCCTTCACGAGCTGCACCGTCATCGCCGGTTCGTCGGCGTGCATTGCGATGTAATCGAGGAACGAAAGCGGTTCGGCCCCCGTGCAGATGAGATCGTTGACCGACATCGCGACGAGGTCGATGCCGACCGTGTCGAATCGCTGCATCATCGCCGCGATCTTCAGCTTCGAGCCGACGCCATCGGTACAGGTCACGATCACCGGATGCTTGTATTTCCGGCGAAAGAAGCCTGCCGTCGGGTCGAGATCGAACATGCTGGCGAAGCTGCCACCCTTGCCACCCTTCGCTTGGAACGGTGGCCGAATGACCGACATACCCCACGTTCGCGTGAGCAACGGCGCGATGCCGGACATCGTCTCGGCATACTTTTCCAGGTCCAGCCCGGCCTTCTTATAGTCCCACGGTTCCGGCATGTGCCACCTGCGAATGTTCGGGTCAGTGTCTTATCGGTTTATTAAACCGAAACGGGGTATATGCGGCTCGCGTAATTTTGTTCGCACGCCACGCGACCGCAACGCTACGCCGACTTCATGAGCGAAGTGACAATCCCGTCGGCAACGTAGGTGCCACGCGGTGTCAGCCGGATGTCCGTTGCGGAGAGTTCCAACAAACCCTCGTCGGCAAAATACTGAAGCGGTTCGCCGATTAGCGCGTCGATGTCGTAGCCGGTTCGCAATTGAAAATCGTCGCGGACGATCCCCTGTATGCGGCGAAGCTGAATCGCGAGTGTCTCGAAGGCGCGTTCGCGATCATCGAGTATTTCCGTCTGGAATGTCGGCGATTCCCCGGCGAGAACTTTGCGAATGTACATCTTCGTATCGCGGATGTTGAGGTCGCGCGAGCCCTCGACGTATCGCGCCGCGCCGACGCCGAAACCGTAGTAGGCATCGTTCGCCCAGTAGCGTTCGTTGTGGCGACAACGTTGGCCCGGCTTCGCGAAATTCGAGACTTCGTAATGCTCGAACCCGGCCCCGCGCAAGTTGGCAATCGCGGCCTGATACATCTGCAATTCCAGGTCTTCGCCGACTTCGCGAACCTGCCCTCGCTCGCGCTGTTTCCAGAGTGGCGTGCCCTTTTCGTACGTCAGGCCGTACGTGGATAAATGATCGGGCGCGAACGCGAGTGCCGTGTGTAGGTCGGCTTCCCACTCGGGGACCGTTTGCCCCGGCGCACCGAAAATTAGGTCGAACGAAAGTGCCGGTATCTGCGGGCGCACGATCTCGACGGCGCGGGCAATCCGTTCGACACTATGTTGGCGTTCGAGCGATTGCAACACGTGCGTGTGGAACGATTGCACGCCGATGCTCAGGCGGTTCACGCCGAACGCAGCCATCACCGCGATCTTCTCCGCATCGAGGCTATCGGGCGTCGATTCGATACTGAACTCGGCCACCGACCCCGGCACGATCGGCAGCCATTCGCGAATCGTTGTCAGCAAACGCCGCAGCGCATCCGCACTCAGATACGTCGGCGTACCACCACCGATGAAAAGGCTCTCTACGGGTCGCGGTTCGCCGAGTGTCGCCAGTTCCATCGCGAGCGCATCGAGATAGAGTTCGATGAGGTGATCGTTCCCCGCGGTAACGGCGAAGTCGCAGTATCCGCAGTGGTGCCCGCAAAACGGCACGTGAACGTACGCCGTGCGCGGATCGAGCCAGGATGGCAATCGTGATGTCATGTTGCCATCATACTTGCGGAAGCGTGGCCTTCGCTTTTTCTTCGGCGGAACTGCCGCGCAGATAGATCGGTTCGAGGCGGAGCAATACTTCGCGCGTAAGCGGTGGCGTGCGTAAGCCGACCGCGAGCAAGCTCGCGAGTTGCGGTTCGCGTTCGGCTTCGGGCACGACCTGCGCCGCACACGAAATGAGTGTCGCATGAATCGCCACGCCCGGCCCCGATAGTGCCACGCCACTCGCCCACGGCAACCACTCCGAAGCGGGCACGATTTGAAGTTCGTCGATCGGCGAACCGCCATCGAAACGCTGAAGGTAGATCGTTCCTTGCAGTGCGTCGGCGAGTACCCAGAGCCGTTCGTAGGCGGGCGATTGGTGGGCAATCGCGTGGAACGTCGGCACCGCGATCAACGGGCAATCGGCCGCATACGCCAGCGCCTTTGCGGACATCACGCCAATCCGCAAACCGGTATAGCCACCGGGGCCAATGCCGACGATGATGCCCGCCAGTTCGCGCGGCGTCGCGCCTGCTTCCGCGAGTAATCTACCAACAATGGAGCTTAAATCGCGTGCATGTCGCCGCGTCGCGTCGAGCATCGCCTCGCTAACGAGGACGTCCCCGCACGCCAAGCCGACCTGCCCGACGCGGCCCGACGTTTCGAGAATGAGCTGATAGTTGGGCATATAAAGGGTCGCAATTCCATTCCAGTGCGTTCCACGCCGCTGCTTCCGTACTCACAACTAACCACAAATCACTCGCAACAACTCATCGTGAAAGTAGTTGCTAGATATTAGTGGATCGTTGTAAGTAAGGCCATCACTCGCTCGGCGTGATGCCTAACACGATATCGAACTTGGCAGCCACTTCGCCGATCTTGGATTCCTTCATCGCGGCGAATTCGATCGTGATCGAATCGCGGGCTTTTTCGTCGCGAACGGACTTCCAGATGCCATCGCGGGCGTTGCCTTCGTGGCCCTTGATGTAGCACTGCGTCGTCAGCAGTTCCTTGCCGCCCTTTTTGATTTTGACGTGAATGTGCGGCGCGCGACCGGGGTACGGCACTGGCTTGATCGTGCGGAAATAGTATTCGCCCGTCGATCCCGTGAGGAAGCGTCCGAAACCCTGGAAGTGCTTGTCTCGCTTCTCGTTGTTGTCGGTGCCCATATGCAGGTACGCGCCGTTGTTGTCGCACTGCCAGATTTCGACGAGCGCGTTGCGGATCGGATTGCCCTTCAAATCGAGCACTTTTCCGGTGAGGTGCGTAATCGTGCCGACGCCGGGGTTGATGCCATCGTTGATAATCAGCAAGTCGTTGTCGGTATCGAGCGGCAACTTGGTCGGGTAGAACGGGCCTTCGGTTTGCTTCGGGGTCTTGGTCAGTTCCTCAGCAAACGCACCCGGCGCAAACAGCCCGAGCGAACCGAGCGCCGCCGAACCGAGAAACAACCGACGAGTCGGAACGATGAGACGATCCATGACAGAAGCTCCGAAGGAAAAGGAAAACACCCACGGAGATTCTACCAAAAGGAGAGTGGAAGAGATCGTGAGAGACAGCGGCGTTACATTCGGGGATAAGCAACGCCGGTACGTTTCGATTGCGCTGAACTGAACTACAACTAGCAAAGATGATGTTGTGGACACTCAAGCGAATAACTGCGATATTTGCCAAAATGATGATGAATACCGATAGTCTGAAACAACCGTTGCTATCGTGCGGTTACCACCCAGACCTCAGAAGGTTTGATTTTCGATACGGAGCCAACGCATCCGTTCCACTGATTGGCTTCACGCAAATTCCATTGGATTCTCGTTCGGCATGCGTTAACGTTCTTACTGCGACGACCCAAACGCAACTCGCTGTGGAAGCCTGTCGGCCCTTGGAACTCCCATTGTTTTCGTAATCAACGAAAGCAGATTACAGTGGTGGAAGCAGGGCGCGACATCTGCTGAGTGGATCGAACATATTTGCAAACGCTCAAGCTACGTCACGATGATGCAATGTATGACGTTCAGACAGGAGAAACGAATTACGCCGCGCGGGTCATTTGAATGTAGTCCCACATTTGCTCGGCGCTCCAGGCGGTAACGGCGGCCCAATTGCGCGAATCGCCGGGGATGAACCGGCCCACGAGCCGGCCACCGCTGGCACCGGTGAGTAAAGGTAGATTTGCGGTAATGCCATCGACGGTCAACCCGGCTAACACGGCAGCAGCGGCGGCGTTGCGACCGAGCGCGGGGATGCCGATCTCGTCGGTGCGACGCAGCGGTTCGCCGGGAAATTGCTGTTGCAAAAGCTGCAACAGGAAGCCGTTTCGTACGCCCCCGCCACTGACGTATATGCTGCGTGGTCGTCCGGTGGCAGGTATCGATTGCCGACAACTCTGGCCGATCATCCGCACGATGCAGTGCGTGGACGTACACAGTAAATCGTTCAACGACGCGCCGTGTTTGCGTGCCGCTTCAAATGCGAATGTTGGGCTGAATTCGCCGTGCAAATCGTTCAGCAAATCGTCGAGGCACTTCCCCTGGACGGCTTTCGTGCCACCGAGATCGGTCGCCTCTTTTTCCCGAGTACCTTGGCGAACGAGCGCGTCGAGCAAGCCCGAACAGGGTGCCGCATCGAACGCGATCAGGTTCGTAATTTTCGCATCGGCGGGCAGCACCAGCACCGAGGCAATGCGGCCGAGATGGATGAGGATGCGGTCTTCGGTACGGCTTTTCGCGAGGAGATAATCGGCGGCGGGCGTGATCGGCCAGCCGCTGCCACCGACGGCGGTATCGCGGGCCGCGAAGCGACACCAGACGGTGACGCCAGTTTGCTCGGCAACGAATTCGGCCAAGGAATCGAGCGGAATCGTAGCGGGGAGGTGCAACCCGACGAGCAACACGGAGCGCAGATCGACGCGGTGCTTTTCGACGAGATGCCGAGCTGCGGACGACATCGCATCGCCGAGTTCGCGAGACGAGACGGCCAAGCCGCGCCGGAGTTTTTCGCGAACCATCGGCAGAAACGGTGTGCGGGCGTATTGCTCGACGGCGGGCGTGGCGGCCAGCCCCAGCCCACCGATGTGAACGAGGGCGGCATCGACACCTTCACAGCCCGAGCCGATCGACAGCCCGACCAACCAGCGTACGGCGGACATGGCGAACCCTCTACGCCACCATGAGCATCGGTTCTTCGGCGTAGCGGGTGGAGGCTTGCACGAAGCACTCGAAGATTTGACGATCCAGCGCCGAAGCCGTGTCGCATTCGGGGTGCCATTGCAGCCCGACGCAGAACCAGTTCGGGTCGGTCGATTCGATCGCTTCGATGACGCCATCGTGCGCTTTCGCACAGACGCGCAGCTTGCGGCCGAGTTGGTTCACCGATTGATGGTGCGTGCTGTTCACTCGCTGTTCGCCCGCGCCGTAAATCTCTTCGAGGAAGGTGCCTTCTTCGATGCTGACCATGTGGCGGTGCGGGCCGCCGGAGGGGTCGTAGTGCGGCATCGCCTTCGGGTTCTCGGCGGGCAGGTGCAGGAACAGTGTGCCGCCGTGGTAGACGTTGATGAGTTGCATACCCACGCCGATGCCGAGAACGGGCAGTTTGCGTTCGACCATTTTCTCGAACAGGTACCGATCGCTATCGTCGCGGCGTGCGGCCATCAGCTGCACGGCACTCGTCAGTTGCTGGCCGGTCTTGCGTGGGTCGAGGTCTTGGCCGCCACTGAAGATGACGCCGGAAACCATGTTGATGTAGGTATCGAGTTCGGCAAAGTTTTCGCGCTTCAGCGGGGGAATCAGCAGCGGAATGCCGCCCGAGTTCAGAATGATGTCGATGTAGCCCGCGTTGAGGCGCGCATACGGCGTCTGATTCTTCGTCGCGTAAAAGTCGGTGCAGATCCCGATGAGCGGGCGAGGTGGTGGGGGCGGCAGACTGATCTTGGCCACGATGGGAACCCTCCTGGTTTCGATACCGAACAACCGGGCATCATGCCCGAGTGCAAAATTTACAAGGTCGGGTGGGTGCAATGCAACCCCAATCTGCAAAATTCGCAAAATCGGCACAAATTGCCTGACGTGCGGAGGGAATTCGACGCACTTTCCAGGACTACAAAATTACAAACTGTTATAGAACCGAGCCAGTATCATCAGTTCCTCGATCGTACTGACGTGGGCGCGGGCGCGGTTTCTAGCTTGATCGCCACTTTCGGCCCTACGAGGCTCAGGAAGACTTTGGCCTCGTCGGGTGGCAGTTCTTTCAGTGCCTGCAAGGTCTGGCCGACTCGCCAGAAGTAGAATTTGTCGACGGGTTGCGGTGCGAGCATTCCCACGCCGCCGAGTGCCGAACCGATGGCGAGCGCGGTCGGCGAAACCGTTGGCTTCTCGCGCGGCGGTGGCCACTTCGCAACGGCTTCGGCGGGTTTAGCAGGCACGATTGTCTCGGTGAGAACCATGCCGTCTTCGTAGAAGCCGTTCACCTTGAACGTGCGGTTCGTGCTGGTGAATTCTTCGCTGATGACCAGTTCGTTCCCCGAGTCGAGTGGCTTCCGCTGATTGTTGAGGAAGTAATACTTTCGGACGTCGACTTCGGTCTTTTCACCGGAACTTTTGAGACGTATCGAGTAATATTTGTTGCTGGAAATATCCCAGATACCCGCCTCCGGCGTGCCATCGGAACTTCGGACGATGCCGTTCAGCTTGATGTACGGGCTGATGTCTTCCAACGGTTTCGCGGGCGGCGGTGGCGGTAACTCAGGAGCCTTCGCGATTTTCTCGGTGGGTAGCGGTCCGTGATACGGATCCTTCGCGGCCATCACGAGATAGTTGCGTTCCGATGTCGCGAGTAGGGGCACGAACTGTTGTGGGTTGATGACGCGACCCGCTTCGGGCGAGTTCGAGACGGCAAAGTAGCCCGCACCACCCGCAACGGCGGCCACCGATGTCGGGATCGACAACAGCGTACGTCGGTTCTCAGCCCCATCGAGAATGATCGCTTCCGTGTTGATAATCACCGTGAGATCGTTGCGTTCGGCCGTGAAGATCCCGCGTCGGCTCATCGCGGTCGAACCTTCGTCAGTACGCTTCACTTCGAACCAAACGATCTGGTGCAACAGGTTTAGGTGATAATACTCTTGCAGGAACTTCGTCAGGCTCGTCAGGTCGACTTTGTTGAGTCGAATCGAGTAACCGATCCGCGAATACGCGGGGCGTTTCGGTGCGAGGAGTGGTATCGAACGGATGTCCGAATTGTCTTTCGAGGCGATCGTGTAGCCCGGCGGGATGCCCGCGTTGCGCAACAATCGCGTGAGCATCGCTTCGTATTCGCGGCGTGCCACATCGGGTTCGCTCGGCAAGCTACGCTTCTTCGCGATGGTCAGTCGTTTGAGATCTTTACGCAACGTCGAGAGCTTTTCTTCCTTTTCAGAACGCTCTTCAGAAAGCTTCGCCAGTTGTACCCGGTTTTCTTCTAACGGCGCAATCACGAGTTGGTACGCGGCGAACAACAGCCCGCCGATACCCATGATGCCCAGGGCGAGAATCAATTTGCGTTCGCGGTTGCTCATGGTGCGGCCCCTCCACCGAAATTATCGGGGTCGAAGTTGTCCGGTTTCGCGCCCGGCACCGGTGCGAAGATTGCGGGTTCGGCCTTCTTCGGAAGCGTAGCGGTGATCTTCCGAGTGAACTCGGTCGCAGGCCGGTGTGCGATCTGCGCTTCGATTACGAACTGTTGCAACGTCGATTTCGCAGTCGCCGAGCCGCTCGTACCGGCGGTGGTTTTGCGTGCCCCGGAGTAGTAGCGATCGCGGGCGGCATCCATCGTCTGAACGAGTTTCTCGGCCAGGTCGCGGTCGGCGATGTTCGCCGAATCGGTCGTCACGTTGAGCTTGATCGTCGCCACGGGCTTTGGGGCCGTCTTCTTCTGCGTCGAAAGCGGTGCCGTCAGTAACGCGGCTTTCTCTTTTTCCTTTTCCTTCTCGGTCGGCGGAGGTAGTGCCGTACCGAGGAACGACGTCAATTTCATTTTGGTAATGTCGGGGAATCGGTCGGCCACGTCGTAAAGTTCGTCGAGCCAAACGACTTGCCTCGCGTCGAACTCTTCGGCCGCGGCGAGGCGTTTGCCGTCCATTTCGAGCGACTTCAAGTCGTTATCGGCCTGTTCGACCTGCGCTTTCATGTCTGCGACTTTGCGGTTCGATTGTTCGACCAAGAGATACGCACCGAACGCGATCGCACCGAGTACCAAGGCACCCGCCAGCACGCCGACCAGCACGCGACTGCGGTTCGGGCTACTCGACGCACGCGGTTGGCGCGGCTGCATGAAGTTGATCGGCGTCGGGCCGACGCCACTCTTCGCGGCGAGTTGACCGACGACACCCGCAAAGCGGCCACGCAATGGGGCAGGGATCGTATCGGCGACGCGCGAATCGCCGAGCGGGTCGAACGCATGGACCGGCACCGGCAGGCCCGTTTGCAATCGCGCCGTCCAGCCGATCGAACCCGATGGCGACTCGGCGAGATAGATTGCCTGCACCGCATCGCCGCCCGATTGCGATGTGTACACCGTGAGGTTGCGTTTCAGTTCGCCGAGCAAGCTCGCTTCACTGGCCGTCGCTGGGCCGGGTAACGATCGCGAGAAGACGATTTGGCCCGAGCGCGTAACGGTGAATTCGCCGCCCGTTTCGCCGAGGGTGAGCACGCCAATCGCGGCATCGGCCCGTTCGGGGGCGGCCACAGCACCCGATGCGATCGCGTGCCCCGCTGCGGCCGCCGATGCGAATGGCCGTGGCGTCACGCTCGCCAACTTCAACCCGGCGACTTCGCAAAACACTTTCGCCGCCGTGAAAGCATCTTTTCGCAAGAAGGCTACGAGTGCTTTGCGTTCGCCCGATGTTGCATTTCCGAAGTTTATCGGCGAGTAATCGAGAATGACTTCTTCGGGTGCGTCTGTGAGTTCTTTGAGTGCTTGAAAGCGAACGATCGCCGCTTCGTCTTGCGGTGGTGACGGCGGGTGTTTGATCTCTTTTAAGACGACGCGATCGCGGCCGATCGTCAGCAATACCGGCGCGGGAGCGATGCCGGCGTCTTTCAGCAGTTGCTTGAGTTTGCCGCCGAGTTCGACCGCCGTCGACGGCGAGAGCGCCTTCGCGCCATCGCTGACAACGAGTGTGCGCTCGATAGCGAACTGCCCGCGCGTCAGGTTGCCGACGGCGACGAACAGGCCATGAACATCGGCATCAACCGACAGGTAACGGGCCAACGGAGTGACTCCTGGTGGTTATTGTCTCGGGGGTGTAAACCCGAGGCCGAGTTCGGTCAGGTCGCGAAAATACACGATCCGCGGTTTGCCGCCGTTGATGTCGATCACGGCTTCGACGCGAGCGACTGGCCCGCCGCGACCGAAGTAACCAATGGATTGTACGCGGTATGTCTGCGTATACCCCGTGATGTAGCGTTCGATCTGCCGGAAAATGTCCGGCCGCATCCCCGCTTGCGTAACGAGCCACGAGCCAGTGGCGTATTCGGCGGTACCCGGCGATAGGTTCGCCCGTGCGGCTACAGCGGCGGCGGCGTCTTCCGCCGTGACGCCAGGCAACACGGCGAGCAGCGGTTGCGGGGCGGTGTTCACGTTGATACGCGGATTGAATTCGTAGCCGTTCTTGCACGTCAACTTGTCGAGCAACATCGGCAGGATCGTTTTCAAATACTCCGGCGAATTGAGCGGCGAATCGACGACGACATCCGATGCGTTCGGCATCGCGCCGGGGACACGCGGCAACGTGACGCGCGTATTCACGAGCGTCAGCAGCGAATTCGCGATCGTTCGTTTCGCTTTGCCGCTCGACTTCAACGACTGTTGCACGGCGGCGTTCAGTTCGGCTGGTCCGCCCTTCACGGTTCGGCTCGGCATCGGAATCAGCGTGCTGGAAACGGTGTACAACCGATACGCAATCGCATAATCGGCGAGCGCCTGCCCGGCCGCCTCCGCAATCTTCTGGTTCACTTCCGCTAACGTCGTGCCGTTCACGTAATATCTCGGTGCTCCCGTCGAATCGACGTTCAGTTCTCGCCCATACACCGTGAGGTAATCCGACCAGCCACGCGAAAAGTCGCCGCCGTTGCTCTCGCCGGGATCCTGGATGCCGTTGCGGTTACGGTCGTTTCCGTACAGCAGTTCGGGCGTCACACCGCGTACGAGGAGTAGTTCGTCGAGCGTACTCAACGGACCGTTCCTCGGCTTGTACTCGGTGTAGGCACCTGCTTCGGCACCGCTCGCGCGTTGGTCTTCATCATCATCTAACCAGTCGACAATCGCGTCGGCGAGTTCTTCCGTCATGTTCGGCAGAAGTAACAGCATCGCGTGCAACGACTCACCGGAAGAATCGATCCGCATCATCGCATTCAGGTTGATTTTGCCGCCTTCATCGGTCACGCCGTACTTCCGCGTGAACTTTTCGGTACTGGCATCGCCGTTGTCGGTGATGTTGAGCAGCGCGAACCGCCCGCCCTTTCGCGCGCCGTCGGTGGCACCGATTGTCACGTTCGAGAACGCTTGCGCATTGTCGTACGGGTTGTTCCCTAGTATGTTCGCCACGGTGTCGGGGTCGGCGAGTGCCGCCGCGGCATAATGCACGCCGGAAACTGCGTGCGATTTCGCCTGAGCCGCTTCCATCGAGCGATACGCGACCTGATACTCGGCCGACATCGAATCGGCAAACTGATACGCGGATAGCGACAGTACCACGATGACGAGCAGCACCGCGATCAGAACGTAACCGTCGCGCTGCGCGTACGATTTTGTGCGAACGATCATTCGCTGCCTCCCGTGGTCGTGGCGGCAGTTGGGTCTGCATCGGCAGCGGGCGGCGTGTAAAGACCGATGGCGGCGCGAACGGAGAAGACGTGCTGGATCGTTTTACTTTGCGCGGCACCGAGTACCTGAATCACCAGCGTCATGCGGATCGCTCGCGGTGGTCCTTTCACCGATTGTTCGTCGTCGGTGAGGTCCGAGCCGGTCCATTCAGTTTGCCATGCAGAGCCATCGAAGTACTCGATCGTCATGTCGAGGACTTCATTGGAGATGAGATCGTCGGCCTCTTGCGTACGATCCGGGTCGGTCGAGTTTCGTACGCCGTCGGCGGTCACATATGGCTTCTCTTGCCGACAAAGCCCGCCGCTCGAGCCGAGATAGTACGACACGCGCCGCAAGTCCGGCGGGAGCGTCTTGGCGGACGCCGCCACGGCCATCGCGAGTTCCGGGTTGACGAGCGCCGTCGGTACCCGGCTGACGAACAGCGTGACCTGTTTATCGTTCCCGAATAGCCCGCCCTGAAACGCCACATCGGCGGCCGCAGCCCCTTCGGGCAATGTCGACGCACTTGTATCGGCCACTGTGATCGCACTGGCAGTTGCCGTTGGTGCGGTCGGAGTGGCAGCGGCGGTCGTGGTTGCGGGAACGCCACCACCAGACTTCGCCTGCATTGGGCCGATGCAGCCGGTGATGTCGATCGTCATGCGATTGACGATCGCACGCGACAAATCCCCCTTAGCGACGGCTTCGCGCCCGGCATCGGTTTGCCGTAGTGTCAGGTCGAATGCAACGTACAACGCACCGAGCAACATGATGCTGATCGCACTCGCCAGTAAGACTTCGAGCAGCGTGTAACCGCGGCGATCCGTTCGGCGTACGATCATGGCGTGGTCCCCGCAGTCGCGGTCGTCGTAGTGGGCTTTACGGCCGGTGCGGCGTTGCCCATTTGTGCGGGGTCGAGGATCATTTGCGTCAGCGTGATTGTTGCCGAACGCCCTTTGCCCGTGTGGCTCGCGGTAATCGTCACCGTATACAGGTTCGGCACGTCGGACTGCACCGAGTCGATCGAATATTCCCAATCGGTTTCCACTTCAAACGCACCACCCGAACCGCCGGTGATCGAAATCACACCCGCTTCGACTTCGGCCATCTTCGATTGCGCGAGCCGCGTGCCAGTCGCGTAGTTCAGCGAGTCGATGGCGTTCTCGCTTCCCAGATCGACGAGGCGACCGATGGCGGCTATCGAAAGCAAAAAGATCGCGAGTGCGACCAAAACTTCGATGAGTGTAATTCCGCGCCGCTTCGGGAGAGTCGTCACAATCATGGCTTAACTCCTCCTACTGCGGTCATTTTGCTAGTCGTGGTCGCCCCCGTGAGGCCGCGAATGCTGATGAGCAACGGCGTCACGCCTTTTTCGGTGACGATCAACTCCGCACTATCTTCGCGACAGGTACCATCGGCTAAGAATGTCACAACCCGCTTCCACCCAGAACTGTCTTGTACCGCAAACTCGGCTTCTTCTTCAGTCAATTGTAGCGTCACGCCTTTCGGCAGGTCGTCTTCGCGAATGAGGATCGGGCTACTATCGTCGTCCGAAGTCGCGACTTCGCCGAGTGCTTCGTAGGTGTCCGGAGCGATGCGAATGCGACGGCCATCTTCGGAGATCGCAAACCGGTACGCTTGCCCGTTCTCGATCGCTTTCGAGCGAGCTTCGGCCATGCGGCCGCGAACCATATCTGCCGCCGCCTTGACATAAACATCCCGCCGGGTCGCCGTCAGCGTGGGCAAGATGACGCCGCCGAGAATGATCAGCACCGCCATCACAGCAATGAGTTCGACCAGAGTAACCCCGCGACGTTTTCGTAGAGACATCGCAAGGTTACCTGAACGGATGCTGGGAATGAACGGGTTGCCGGTTCGCGATGCTACTTGCGCGGCCAAAAGATCTCTTCGCCTTTGATGACCGTGAAGAACTGGATGCGGTCTTGTTGTTCCGCGTTCGACATCTGACGAATTTGGTACCGGTTACCGTAAGGGTCGCTTAGAGCAGAAGTCCCTTGCGTCATGTAAGGTGCGAGCTGCGAGATGTCCGAAAGGTCTTCATCGGTCTTCAACTTATACGACTGGTAAGCCGTATTGAGGGCCTGCATGTCCATCAGTGCCTTGTCTTTCTTCGAGTCGTCGAAGAACTTGAAGACGTAAATACTCGACACCGACGCGAGCACCACGATGATGGCGACCACGACGAGAACTTCGAGAAGTGTAAAGGCTGAACGACGCGAATGGGAGCGGCGGGCAAGGGAAACGATCATTGGCAAAACCTCCGTTAGTGTGTATTTGGATTCTACCGTAACATTAGACAGGGAGCGAGTTAATAAATTATGAGAGGTTCGCAGCCGAGGCATTTCCACCCAGGGTGCACCAGGGTGCGCGGTCGCGACCCCATTAGCATCAAGTTTAGCGTTTGCGGGCGTTTCCACTCTGTAGTTGAGCTTGCTCGGATCGGCCAGTAACTCGAAGGTACTAGCAGACTTACGCTTGTTTTGACGCGCCGTTTTTTCGATGGTTTTCAAGATGCGTTCCACTCGATTTCGCAACTGCTCGGCGTCCCGCCATTCTTCGGCCAGCATGTTCGCCCAGTCTCGAATCCCATCCCACATTTTCACCAGACTGATCTCCACCCGACCC
>JAYWCL010000033.1:0-10786 GCA_043780595.1 Limnoglobus sp. | reverse complement strand
AGATTTCCATCGTGAAGTAGCTCAACTTCGGGATGGTTCAAACCTGGGTAGCGTTTTCGTTTCTTTCCTATCTTTCCTATTCTGGTAGCCGCAGGTCTTCAGCCTGCGTGACTTCCACCGGCAACGACGGAGTGTCGTGGTGAGTCATCGAAACACGACGTTTCCTGCGCCCGGAATGAACGAATTGTGCCGATTACGTCGCGTCTCGAAGACTCGCCACGACTGGTTTTCGAGGGTATTTGCCCCCGCGCAGGCTAAAGACCTGCGGCTACCGGAGAATGAAGAACGAAGGACGCGCCTGCTACCCAAAAACACCTCGTTTTGAACCACGCCCGTTTTTTGGTATGACTGAAGTCGCCACAAAAACCGTCACGCGGCTTCGGCCACGCGGACGGTTTGCGAAATGCGGCCGCGCAGCGCGTCGATCCACGACCGGACGGCGGTTGCGGAAAGTACTTCATCGACGTGCAGTTCCCCGGATACGGCGGAGAAGCGACGGCGGACGGTCCACTGTCGGCGATACGCCGGTTCGCCGATCAGAAGCAGGCGTTCGCCGTTGACGCTCGGAATTTCGGCGGGGCTTTCGTGGCCCCAGAACCATTCTTCGCTGCCTTGGAATCGCGGCGGCAACGCGCCATCTTCGCGCAACGCCGTCGGCCGATACAGTTGGAACCGCGCCGTCGCGACATCGGCCTCGGGGTCGGTGGCGCAATCGCGATACGCCGCAACGATTCGCGGGTCGGGTCGCTCGCCTGCCAGATACCCTCTCAGTGGCGAACCCGTCACTGCATCGGCCAATAGCACGTGAAATTGAGCCAGATTCGCGATGCCACCGAACAGAATGCGGAACCCCGTGCCGCTACTCGGGTGCAACACCGTTACCGCACCATCGTCGGCCACCGCAAACAACTCCGCAAGTTCGCGACAGCGCCGATGGTCGGCGGCCAGTGCCTGAATGCCGGGAATCAGGCCGGGAATCGCACGCGCCGTGCGGCGTGCATCGGCGGAGGCGGCCATCACCGCGAACGCATCGTCGGTGTAATCGTGGAGCTTCGCCCAAGCGAGTGCCGCATCGGGGTAACGCCGCGCCACCGCCATGCCGCTTTCGCCGGGGAACGGCACCGCGACTTTCGGTTTGGGCTTCCCGAAGAAGAACAACGGCGGCACGCCCCAACGGCGGGTGCGCTTGCAGGCATCGCGGAAGGTCGTCGCCAACGGCAGGCAATCGCGCAACCGGTATAGTAACGGCAACGCTTCGTATGCGAGATCGGGTGACGACGGGAAAGACTGAGTCGGGTTGTGAAACGCCAAAATGTCGCGCGGCATCGGGATCCTCCATCCGTGGGGGCACGACATTACCGCACGAACCGCAATGCAGTGCAAGAGGAACTGCCAGGAATTGGGACGAAACCACCCCCGCAGACCGACGAGTTGCGATGGGGGCTGAAATGTCACCTACGAGCCACCGGGTTCATCCCGGTGGGAGTCTCCTCATCGTAACAATGATCGTCGAGCGGAGCCTCGTTTCACCAACTCGATGACGATGTTGATGGCTCGTCGACTCGTCGGCCGGCGACCCTCTCGCGGAGCGAGAGGGCTACTTCGGCTCATACGTCCCGTAGTCGCTCTCGATCTTGCACTTCGGGAACGCCTTCTTCAACTCCTCGAACTTCGCGGCCGTGACCTGCGTCTTGAGCAAGACGAGATGGGTCAGATTCTTGCAGTCCTTGAAGTGCGCCAGCCCCGCGTCGCTCACCTTGATGCAGCCATGCAGGCCGAGGTAAGCTAGGTTCTTGCAGTCGCTCAAGTTTGCCAGCCCTGCGTCGCCGACCTGCGTGCCGCTCACGTCGAGAACAGTCAGGTCCTTGCAGTCACTGAAAAAAGCGAGTCCGGCGTCGGTCACTTTTGAATCACTCAGCCAAAGTTGCGTGAGGCTCTTACAGTCTTTGAAATTGATCATTCCCGCGTCGGTAGCTATCGTACGTAGTGCAAGGAGTATCAATTTAGGGTTGTTCTTGAGATGGGCCAACCCGACGTCGGTCACCTGTGTACTATCTAAATTGATGGTTTTCAGGTTTTTGCAGCCGTTGAAATTGGACATTCCTACGTCGTTCACTTGTTTGTTTCCCAGCAACTGAACGTCCGTCAGTTGAAACGCCTCCTTCGGCAGGTCGGCGGCGGCCTTGATTTCCTTGTTCTCTCCATTCACGCCAAGCGTGCCGCCGATAGACAGCACGTACTCGGCGGCCTTGCGGTCGGGGTCGGCAACCACCGTCGGTTCGATCACGCCGCCGTCGTGTTCGATCTTGCACTGTGGCAGACCCTTGCTGAACTCCGCGACACCCTCCTTCGTGACTTTCGTCTTCCGCACAGCGAGGATCGTCAGGTTCTTGCAGTCCTTGAAGTGGGCCAGCCCCGCGTCGCTCACCTGCGTGCCGGATAGTAGGTGGAGTTGCGTCAGGTTCTTGCAATCATTGAAGTTGGCCAGCCCCGCATCGCTCACCAATGTATGGTTTAATACTAGGCTCGTGATATTCTTGCAATCCTTGAAGTGGGCCAGCCCCGCGTCGCCCACATTCATGCAGCCATGCAGGCCGAGGTTCGTCAGCTTCTTGCAGTCCTTGAAGTGGGCCAGGCCCGCGTCGCCCACCTGCGTGCAGCCGTTCAGGCCGAGGACCGTCAGGTTCGTGCAGTCTTTGAAGTGGGTCAGGCCCGCGTCGCTCACCGAGGTATTATCCAGTTGGAGAACCGTCAGGTTTTTGCAGTCCTTGAAGTTCGCCAGCCCCGCGTCGCTCACCTGCGTGCCGTTCAGGTCGAGGGTTGTCAGGTTCTTGCAGTTCTTGAAGTGGGCCAGCCCCGCGTCGCCCACCTGCGTGGCCCACAGGTTGAGGAACGTCAGGTTCTTGCAGTCTTTGAAGTTCGCCAGGCCCGCGTCGCTCACCTGCGTGTTGGTCAAGTCGAGGTACGTCAGGCTCTTGCATTCCTTGAAGTGGGCCAGCCCCGCGTCGCCCACCTTCGTCTTGTGCAGATTGAGGCCCGTCAGATTCCTACAGTCCTTGAAGTTCGCCAAGCCCGCGTCGCTCACCTGGGCGTTTCCTTGCAAGTGGAGATGCGTCAACTGGAATGCCTCTCGCGGCAATTCGGCGGCGGCCTTGATTTCCTTGTTCTCTCCATTCATGCCAACTGTGCCGCCGATGGACAGCACGTACTCGGCGGCCTTGCGGTCCACATCGTCGGCGGCACGCGGGGTTGGGTTGGGCTTCTTCACCCCCGGCGTCACCGGCTTCCCATCGATTTCGATCTTCGAATCTTTGGGAACCTTCACCTCGGTAACGGTGCCATCCTTGTTCGTGATCTTGATGATGATGACGCCAGCCGCGAATACTGCCAACACTGCGAACAGCAACGAGCCGACGAGGATTGCGGGGAACTTGCGTGGCGGTAACTTGGCGACTTCCACGAGCGGTTCGGCGGTTTCGGAGTCCATCACCGTGTCGATGTCCGCGAACGGGTTGCTCTCTTGCACGCTCACGGCCATCGGTGCGTAGAAAACGTGCGGGATCACTTCGCCCGGTTTCTTCATCGGTTCGATAATTCCGTCGAATTCTTTCACCACGGCTTGCGCATTGGCGGGCCGGTCGGCGGCGTTCTTGGCCAATAACCGGTGAATCAACTCCGCGAGCGGTTCGGGCACATTGGGGTTCAGTTCCCGTACCGGCGTCGGTTCTTCGGTGGCGATGGCAATCAAAATGCTCATCAGCGTCGGACGCGCGAACGGCGGTTTGCCGGTACACAAGCGGTACAGCACGCAACCGAGGCTGAAGAGGTCGGCGCGACCGTCGAGCATTTCGCCCCGCCCCTGTTCGGGAGCCATGTAAGCGGGCGTGCCAACGATCGCACCCATCGCGGTCAGTTCGGCACTTTCGGCCCCTTCGACCGGTTTCGCGAGGCCGAAGTCGAGAATCTTGACGCGACCATTCGGCGCTTCGAGCCAGACGTTGCCCGGCTTAATATCGCGATGCACCAAGCCCAGTTTGTGCGCCGCCGCCAACCCGATTGCCATCTCTTTGCCGATGCGAATGATCTGCGCAAGCGACGGCGAACCCTTCTTTTTCAGGTATTCATCGAGTGGATAGCCTTGTAGCAACTGGAGCGCGATGTACGGAGTCCCGTCGATCTCGTCGGCTTCGTGAATGTTCACGACGTGATCCGAACTAATTCGCGCCGCCGCACGGGCTTCCCGAAGGAAACGATCCTTGGCGTTCGCGTTCGCGGCAAACTTCGGCAGCATCACTTTGAATGCGATTTGACGTTGCAGTCGTTCGTCGAACGCGAGGTACACCGCCCCCATGCCACCGCGACCGAGTTCTTTTTGAATGCGATATTTGCCGAGCCGACCGATCTCCCCCGGTTGCGTGGGCGGCGCGAATTGCGGCATCTCGGAGTTGGCGACCGGTTCCGCCGCCGCCGTTTCTTCCGAAGCCGATGGCAACGATTCGTGCTGGCTCGCGAGGAATTCGACCGTCGCTTCGACTGGCTGTTTCTGTGACATGGACGTTATCCCGGTTTGCGACTCAACGTACGCAAATAGGTTATCCGCCAGCGAGAGGTGATGCCAGTGTGAAATCCCGCCAGGCGAATTGGAAATGCGATCGGACCGCGGCGATCGTTGGTCGAGCGAAACCGTTTTGCCTACTTCGGCAGCAGCCGCAACGAGGCCACGGCGGTGCGGATCACGTCGTCGGCGCGCCAGGCGATGGGGATGCCTTCGCCCTTTTGCCATAGCTCGAATTGGTCGGCGTAGTGCGGTGACAGTGGGTTGCCACTTTGGCCGCCGGCGAGCACGAAGCGGCTGTTCGACCAATCGGTTACGTCGAACGTCGTGCGTAAATTCGCGATGTTGTGCGTGAAATCGAGCGGCGCGAGCGGGCGAACGCCCGCCTGCATGACGGTGTTCGAGTCGCCGCCGATTGGCACCGGGCCGACGTTGAATAGCCTGCCGAACGGCGTCTTCGCGAACAACGTGTGATCGAGCCGCAGTTGCCGCATTTCGCCCCACACCCAGAACGCGGGGCCGGGGCCGACAGTCTTGCGCAACTGACGTATCACTGTCATCAGTGCGTCGATCATCTCGTCGGCCCACGAGTGCGCGAACCAGTCTTTCGGCTGCGTTTGCAGCAGATACACCAAATGCCCCACGCGACGTTCGGAGAATAAATTGTGTGCGAGCGGCCCTTTGCCTTCGCCGCCGAGGACGGTTTGCCAACTCTTCGGTGCCTTCGCTTTGGCCACGCGGACGCAGAGTTCGTTGACGAACAATTCGTACACGGCGGCACCGGCGGAGTCGGCCGTCGCGTGCCCGTTCCACTCGCGGAGCACCTTCATGCCGAGTGCGGCATCGGGGTCGTGGGAAGCTAGTGACAGTACGATGTCGCGGATCTGTTCCCAGGGTAACGAGCGGACGCTGAGTTGGAGTTCTCGCAGCCCGGCGAGATCCCAGTCAGTGCGTTTGGCGAGTTCGTCGCGGATGATCGCTTCGCGGTAGCCGTCGATGAAATCGACGCCGAGGAAAACGCGGTCGGCCCCGGCGGGGATGGCGTTCGCGGTGCCGTAGAAACCGGCTTCGGGGTTGCGAACGAACGGCATGTCCACGAACGGCAAATGCTGCGCTTCCCAGCCGACGTTAGGGCCGTTCGCGGGGAGCGGTATCGTGCCGTGGCCGTTCTTCCGCTTCGGCAACGTGCCGACGAGTTGCCAGCCAAATTCGCCGGTTTCATCGGCATATACGACGTTCAGCGGCAAGAACGGCCACGCCGAGAACGGCTGGCGGAATGCTTCAAACGACCGCGCCCGCGGCGCATCGAAGAAGCCGCGAACCGGCAGCGGATCGAGCCAGACGGCCCGCATCGAGATCGCTTCGGGCACGCCTTCGAGTAACGGCGTGATGATCGGCCCGCGCGGCGTCACGAACACCCATTCCTCGAAATCGCTCGCCCCCTTAATGTGAATCAATTCGCGAATCAGTTCCGCACCGGGGATCACGCCATCGCTGTCGACCGACTCGATAAACAGGTCGGTGTTGTCGGTCAGCCCTGCCGTGACGCCCCAACAGGCGAAGCCGTTGTGCCCGATCGGGAAGACCGGCGCGCCCGCGAGCATCGCCCCGACAACGGCCCACTCCGGCGTGTTGATGTGCGCCAAATACCACGGCGGCGGGATCGTCGGCCCGAGGTGCGGATCGCTCGCCAGCAATGGCTTACCCGTTGCGGATCGCTGCGAACCGACGACCCAGTTATTCGAGCCACCCCCGCGCGGCACGTATTGTTCGAACATCGCCAAATCTTGCCCGAGCGCATCGAGAAGCGACGTGTGAACGGTCGCCGTGGCATCGTGCGAATACGGAATCGCATCGACGGCGCGAAGCGAATCGACACCGTCGTCGCGCAAAATCCGCAGGCGGGCGAGTTCGCAATCCCAGTTCGACGGCAGCGCGAACGATTGCAATTTCACGACACCGAGAACGTCGCTGCCCTCGTACGGTGTGAACTCGCCGCCGAGAATCGCGAGTTCGTGCGGCTTCTTCCGCAGCCCCACGGAACGGCCCGCGTTCACCCCCGCCGCGAACGCGGTCAGCGAGGCTTGCACGTCCGCATCGACGACCGCAAATTGGGCAAGTGCAGCACGATGGAAGCCGATGCGACGGCTCATGCGATCGACCGGCAGGCCCTTCGCACCGACGAGTTCGGAGAGGGTGCCACGAACGACCCGCAACTGCGTTTCCAGTTGAAATGCGCGATCTTGCCCCTGCACGTAACCCGCGCCGAACATCGCATCGCGGTCGTTCTCGGCTTCGATGCACGGCACGCCGTAACGGTCGCGGCGGATTGTGATCGGCTGTTCGATACCCGGTATCCGCACCTCTCCGGAGACGATCGGCCGTCGTCGCCCGAGCATCGCTCGCGCTAGCCAATAACTCAGGCTCATACGCACATCTCGCAAGAAAAGATTGACCGCACCGCGTACCGTCGAATCTTATGATTTGAACGAGGAAGTGTTCGGAAGAGGGGTCGATGCGTGGGTAAGGTGTCGCCATTTGCTATAGCGGTGTGCGAGCACGCTGGAGATACGACAGCCAGCCACCGATGACTTCCTCAACATTGACCGAAGCAATGGCAACCAGATGACCCGAATTTGGATCGGAATGTGCCGTTTGGGTCGCATAGACACTCGCGTGGTTATTGCGTAGATGCGTGATTGTGGTTGTATCGAGTAGGAAAAGTGCCATCAGTCCGAATCCTCGACGGCGTTCGCCACCTTTCGGTATTCCTCGAACGCCATTTCCATTTCTGCATGAAGCGGATTCGCGCGCATCCGTTCGCAAATTTCCTGAATTGTCTCTGTATCGGTCAACGTTAGCGTCCGGATCTTGCCGCCGTTCTGCAACCGCTTTCGCAGGGCAACGTTCAACGCATTCATTGCCGCAGATTCCGTTGCGCCTTCGGCAGCGAGTGGAACGGGGCTTTGCGTGGACGCGCGGTAGCCTGTTGGTGATGGTTCGATCAGTACGGCGATTTCTATGGATTCTACCCTCGGTGTTAGCGACATTGTACAGGAGATCGCGAGGAGTGGGGTGCGCCTGAACCTTATGGAACGCGCCGCTGTCTTTTGGTACAACGATGCTACACGCACTCGTAGCCCAACTGGATAGAGCAGCCGCCTTCTAAGCGGCCGGTTGTGAGTTCGAGCCTCACCGGGTGCAATCGAGGGCGTAGCGATGGGTCAGACTCTCAATGCGCGGGTGGCCGTCTACACGGGAACGTTCGACCCCGTTCACCACGGACACTTCGACATCATCAAACGCGGCAGTCGGCTCTACGACCGGCTCATCGTCGGCGTCGGGATTAACACCGACAAGACCACGATGTTCTCGTTGGAAGATCGCGTCGAATTGCTTTGCGACGTGGCCAAACCGTTTCCGAACGTCGAAGTCCGCAGCTTCGAGGGGCTGGCCGTCCGCTTCGTCCGCGAGTCCGGCGCACGCATCATCTTGCGCGGCCTGCGCACGCTCAGCGACATGGAATACGAGTTCACGATGAGCCTCATGAACTTGCACCTCGATCCCGAGATCGAGACCGTTTTCCTGATGGCCACCGAAGAGTATTCGCACGTCAGCAGTTCGCTACTGCGGCAGATCGCCGTGTTGGGCGGCGACCTCACGAAGTTCCTGCCGCATCAGGTAAAAGACGCACTCATGGAGAAGGTGAAGAAGCAATAGGTGAAAGCCCACCAACGCTCGTTGGTGGGCTTTGTTCACTTGATTTCCTTCTTTTTGAACAGCACGATGTGCTGCCAGGGTAGGCTTTTGTCGGTCTTGAGGTGTTCGAGTTCTGGGAACTGTTCCATCTCGATGGTCACTTGGCGTTCGGTCATTTTGTGGACTAACTTGATCGGCACTTTCGGGTCTTCGAGGCGGAATTCGACGAAGGCGATGCGGCCGCCGGGCTTCAGGGCGGCGATCATTTTCTCGGTCATTTCGTACGGCTGCGAGAACTCGTGATAAACGTCGACGAGGATAATCAGGTCGACTTTCCCTGCGGGTAACTTCGGGTCGGACTCGGTGCCTTCGACGAGGTCGATGTTCGTCACGTTCTCTTTTTTCGCACGGGCTTTAATGATTGCGAGCATCTCGGGTTGGATGTCCACGGCGAGGATCTTACCTTTGTCGCCGACGAGTGGCGACATGCGGAAGCAGTGGTAGCCGCTACCTGCGCCGATGTCGGCGACGGTCATTCCGGGCTGGATTTCCAGTGCCTTCAGCAGTTTGGCGGGGTCTTCTTCCTTCTCGCGCTCGGGGCGTTCGAGCCAACCTGCGCCTTGGTGCCCCATCACGTGCGCGATCTCGCGACCGACGTAGAACTTGCCGATGCCGTCGGGGTCGTGGAGCTTTCGCGTTTCGTAGCGCGGCTTCTTCGGCTCCTCGGCCTGAGCGATGAGAACCCCGAACAAAACGAACATACTGCCGATTGCGATGCGCATGACGAACCTCCGTGAAAAGTTACTTTCAGCATACCGTAAACCGAGCGACGATGTCTTTTTGGGAAATCCTTCGATTTTGTCGTTGACATTGAACTTCGTCTTGAGTCTAATCGTAAATAAGTCGAGTAGACTGATAACGGCACGATTATGAAACTCTCTCTCTTACTCTCTGCGAAACGGCTCTTCGCTCTGGCGGCAACGCTAGTGGCGCTGATTGCGTTTGGCGGTAAGGCAGAGGCCGGTTGCGGCGAGTACGTGACGATTGGTGGCGTGACTTTCGATGTGCCGATGGCCGGGCACAATGTCTCTGGCGAACCGGCCACGCCACTCGTGCCGAAGTGCCACGGGCCGAACTGCTCGGCAAAGCCGAACCCCATCCCGCTGATCCCACCCGTCAATCACACGAAGCTCGCACCGCCGATCGACGAGTGGGTTGCGAACGTGCAATCGCTCGCGGCTCAACCGTCGTTGTCGAGAATTTCCATCGCGATCGATTCTGTCGGTACGCCGATTCACTGCTCCTCGATCACCTATCGCCCGCCCCGTTCGATCTAATCCTGCGACCATCGTTCCGCGATCTGACCTTGCGCCCTCGTGGCGTCTCGTCGTGCGAATCGCCGTAACGGCGATGGCATTTCACGCCACCGATGCGTCTGTCTTTCTCGCGATCACCCCCGATACATTCCGTCGATATCTGCTGCTTTTGCAGCGTTCTTTGCGAAGGTCCGCGTTTGCGGATCGGTGTTTCTCCATTATTTCGTTACTCCCTTATTTCAGGTGCTCTCATGATTCGTCGCACGCGCTCGGCATTTACGCTCATCGAATTGCTCGTCGTCATCGCGATTATCGCGATCTTGATCGGGCTGCTGTTACCGGCTGTGCAGAAGGTTCGCGAGGCCGCCGCCCGCAGCCAATGCACGAACAACATCAAACAACTCGGCCTCGCGGCACACAATCTCCACGACGCGATGGGGTTCCTGCCCGCGTCCGACGCCGGTCCGCCACCATCGTCGACGACCAGCACGGCTCTCTCCGCATTCGCGTACATGTTGCCGCAAATCGAGCAGGAAAATGCGTATCGGCTGATCGATCTGGCCGCGAGATACGACCATGTCAACAACGCGAATGCGAGTGCGGTCGCTCTCAAGACCTTCATCTGCCCATCGGACCCGGTGAACTCGGTACCCGCCGGCTGGGCGGGGATTAACTACCGCACCAATTCCGGTAACGGGCTGTTAAATAGCCAGCCTCCGGCAACTGGGCCGAACTCGCTGCAACCGAAACCGAACGGCCCGTTCGTGCCGCAACTGACGACGACATTCGCATCGATCACCGATGGCCTGAGCAACACGGCCGGTTTCAGCGAACACTTGAAGGGCGACTTCAACAACGCGATTTCCAGCCCGACCGATACATTCCGGCCCGGCACTTACCCGAACACGGCCGATGAAGCCGTCGCATTCTGTGCGGCGACCGATGTGACGAATATCAGTTTGCAGGGTGTCTCGGATGTCGGCGCACCGTGGCTGCGAGGCTACCACTCGACCACGAAGTACTACCACGTCTCCGGGCCGAACACGCGATCGTGCATGTTTCCCCCCCAGCGCATCGCGACGACGGCGAGCAGCGCCCACACCGGTGGCGTGATGGTCGGCATGATGGACGGCTCGGTGCGGTTCGTGCCGACGAGCATCAGCCTCATTTCCTGGCGTGCGATGGGTTCCCGCGACGGCGGCGAAACCGTCATCGA